>CAIMEK010000568.1 GCA_903839965.1 uncultured Acetobacteraceae bacterium
TCGATGCGGTCGGTCAGCATGCGCTGCTGCATCAGCGACGCCGCAACGCCGATCGCGGCGACCAGCGCGAGCGTCGACAGGCCAAGCAGCAATACCAGCTTCGTGCGGATTCTGAGGCGGCTGAGAATGTGCATGGGGTGGTGGGCCTGTCAGTGGGGTCTGATGGAGGCTGCTATGATCGCTCTTCAGGAATGAAAGTCCGGTAAACGCCCCGGGATGGTTGATGCAGGTCAAGGCGGGGATGGCTTGCCGAGGGCTAGGGGATATGGATTACCGGCAGTGGGGCGCAGCGTGCGCAGAGCCGCATTTGCGATGGCGATGGCGGTGCTGGCCCTGGTCGGTCCGGCGGGCAGGGCCCAGGCGCCGCCGGGAACGGATGATTTCGGCCGTGAACTCGCGGCGCAGGCCGCGGCCACGCGCCCCAGGCCGGGCATGCTCCTTGCCCCGACCAGGCACGTGCCGCTACGGGGCGGGCGCACCGGCGACGATGCCCTCGGCACGCTGTCGCCGGGGACGGCGGTGCGGGTGCTGGCCGTGCGGGGAAGCCGCCTGCGGGTGCGCCTCGATGGCTGGCAACCGGAGCCGGGCGCCCGACCGGTCTACGCGCGGCGCGGGGTGCGGATCCTGTCGCTGATCCTGACGCCGGAGGCGGCCGGGCAGGTGCACGGCAAACCGGCCGGGCACGACGCCGCCACCGGAACCGACTGGCAGGCGGTGCGGGTGACGGGCTGGCTGGACGCCGGCGGGCTGGTGGTGGCGGGCAACCGGTTGTGGCAGGCGGTGGCGGAGCTGAACACGGCCTGGTGCGGCAGTTGCCACTCCGTGAAGCCGCCCGGCTCGCTGCCCGCCAACCGTTGGGCCGGCTCGCTCACCTCGGGCCGCCACCGGAGCATGCTGGATGAAGAACGTACGGCGCTGCTGCTGCGCTGGCTGCAACTGGGCGCCAGCGACCCCGGCAACTGAAACCCGATCAACACGGCACGCATGGGAGTAACGATCATGCAACGGCACGAAGCGAACGAACCGCAACTGGCGCTGACGCGTCGCCGGCTGATGGGCGCCACCACCGCCGGCGGGCTGGCCGGGCTGCTGGGGCTGCAGGCGGCGTTTCCCGAAATGGCCCGCGCGGCGCTGCCGGACGGCGAGGTGTTGAACGCCTCGCACTGGGGCGTCTACTGGGGCCGCGTGCAGGGCGGCAAGTTCGTCAGCCTGCGGCCGTGGGAAAAGGACCCCCACCCGACGCCGATGCTGCCGGCGGTGCAGGACATCGTGTATTCGCCGAGCCGCATCCTCTATCCGATGGTGCGGCGGGCATGGCTGGAGAAGGGCCCCGGCGCGATGCCGGAAACCCGCGGCAAGGGCGATTTCGTGCGGGTGAGCTGGGACCAGGCGCTTGACCTGGTGGCCAAGGAAATCCGCCGCGTGCAGACCGATTTCGGGCCCTGGGCGATCTTCGCCGGCACCTATGGCTGGCGCAGCGTCGGCCGGGTGCACAACTGCCAGCCCTGGCTGCGGCGGATGATGAACCTGGCCGGCGGCTTCGTGGCCGCCACCGGCGACTATTCCACCGGCGCCAGCCAGGCGATCCTGCCCTACGTGCTCGGCACGCTGGAGGTCTACGAGCAGCAGACCGCCTACCCGGTGATCATGGCCAACACCGACCTGATGGTGTTCTGGGGCACCGATCCGGCGATCACCAACCAGATCGGCTCCAACGTGCCCGGCCACGAGGCATTCGGCTGGATGGACGACCTCAAGCGCGCCGGCAAGAAGATGATTTTCATCGACCCGCTGCGCAACGAGGCGTGCAAGCAGGTCGACGGCGAGTGGATTGCGGTGCGGCCGCTGACCGACGTGGCGCTGATGCTCGGCATCGCCCACACGCTGGTGGCGGAGAAGCTGCACGACGAGAAGTTCCTGCGCACCTACACGGTGGGCTTCGAGCAGTTCCTGCCCTACCTGATGGGACAGGGCGACAACACGCCGAAGACCGCGGAATGGGCCAGCGGCATCTGCGGCGTGCCGGCCGACACCATCCGCGACCTGGCGCGGCGGTTCGCCAAGAACCGCACCATGCTGGCCAGCGGCTGGTCGATCCAGCGCCAGCACCGCGGCGAGCAGGTGCACTGGATGCTGGTGACGCTGGCCGCCATGCTGGGCCAGATCGGCCTGCCCGGCGGCGGGTTCGGGCTGAGCTACCACTATTGTTCGGGCGGGGCGCCCACCGCGACCGCGGCCATCCTGGCGGGCGGCGCGCCGATTCTGACGCCGGCCAACACCGGCAAGACCTGGACGCCGGAGCAGGGCTCCAAGACCATCCCCTGCGCGCGCATCGTGGACATGCTGGAGCACCCCGGCGAGGTCTACGAATTCAACGGCACCAAGGTGAAGTACCCCGATGTGAAGCTGTCGTACTGGGTCGGCGGCAACCCGTTCACCCACCACCAGGACCGCAATCGCCAGGTGCAGGCCTGGAAGAAGCTCGACACCTTCATCGTGCACGACTTCCAGTGGACGCCGACGGCGCGGATGGCGGACATCGTGCTGCCCGCGACCACCACGGCGGAACGCAACGACGTGGACAACGTGGGCAACTACGCGTGGTCCGCGCTGGTGGCGATGAAGCAGGTGGTCGAGCCGGTCGGCGAGTCGCGCAACGACTACGACATCTTCCGCGGGCTGGCGGCCAGGCTGGGCTTCGAGGCGGCCTTCACCGAAGGGCGCGACGAGATGGGCTGGATCCGCAACTTCTATGACGCGGCGGCCACCGCGGCGCGCGGCAAGGGCGTGGCGATGCCCGACTTCGACGGGTTCTGGAAGGCCGGCGCGCTCGAGTTCCAGGCCTCCGACGCGGCGAAGAAGTTCGTGCGCTACGGCGCCTTCCGCGACGATCCGCTGCTCAACCCGCTGGGCACGCCGTCGGGGAAGATCGAGATTACGTCGCAGACGATCGCCAAGATGAACTACGACGACTGTCCGGCGCATCCGGCCTGGCTGGAGCCGTTCGAGCGGGCCAGCGCGCCCGGGGCGAAATACAAGCTGCACGTCAACACCAAGCATCCCGCGCGGCGGCTGCACTCGCAGTTGTGCGGCACCTCGCTGCGCGACACCTACACGGTGCAGGGGCGCGAGCCCTGCCTGATGAACCCGGCGGACGCGGCGCCGCGCGGCATTGCCGAGGGCGACGTGGTGCGGGTGTTCAACGACCGCGGCCAGATGCTGGCCGGGGCGAAGCTGAGCGCGGACGTGATGCCGGGCATGGTGGTGATCAACGAAGGCGGCTGGTACGACCCGCTGGAGCCGGGCAAACCGGGCACGCTGTGCCGCTACGGCGACGTCAACGTGCTGACGCGCGATGTCGGCACGTCGCGGCTGGCGCAGGCAACCTGTGCCGCGACGATTGCGGCGGAGGTGGAGAAATACACCGGCGCGCTGCCGCCGCTCACGGTGTTCTCGGCCCCGACGGCCTGAGGCGGGAGTGACGGAGGGGGCTGGTGTGCGGTCCCCTCCGGCAGCCTGCCATGGCGCGTCTCATCCCATTGCCTTCGGAAGCCCGGCAGTTATGGAAGTAGTGATATTCACTACCCCGAGCCCCGCCATGGATCAGTCCATCTCTGCCGCCGACGCGAACCGGAGCTTCTCGCGCATCCTCCAGGATGTCCGCGGCGGCCGATCCTATGTGGTGACGGCACACGGCAAACCCGTCGCCCGCATCATCCCTTGCGGCGCGGCGGACGCGGCGCGGGAAGCGGCGCGCGCCGCGCTTCTGCGGCGCCTGGAAGGACAGAAGGCAACCGATATCGGCCCCTGGACCCGTGACGAACTCTACCAGCGCCGATGACCCGGACCGCGCTCGATACCAATGTGCTGGCCTATGCCGAGGGCGTGTACGGCGAGGACCGCAAGGCGATCGCCGCCCGGGTGCTGCAGGACCTCGGCGAGGATGAGGTCGTCATTCCGGTGCAGGCGCTCGGCGAACTGTTCGCGGTGCTCACGCGCAAGGCGCACCGGCCGGAGGCGGCGGCGCGGGCAGCGGTACTCGGCTGGTACGATGCCTACGCGCTTGCCGAAACCTCGTCCTCCGTGCTGCTGGACGCCATGGAATTGGCCGCCACGCATCGCTTCGCCCTGTGGGACGCGATCACGCTGGCGGCCTCGGCGCAAGCCGGCTGTCGCCGGTTGCTGTCGGAGGACCTGCAGGACGGTTTCACCTGGCGCGGCGTGACGGTCCGCAATCCCTTCGCA
>CAIMEK010000569.1 GCA_903839965.1 uncultured Acetobacteraceae bacterium
GTGCTGTCGCGCTACGTCGACGCCATCATGATGCGCACCTTCGAGGCCGAGCGCCTGCACCAACTGGCGGAGTTCGCCACCGTGCCGGTGATCAATGGGCTCACCAACGACTCGCATCCCTGCCAGTTGATGGCCGACGTGCTGACCTTCGAGGAGCATCGCGGCCCGATCGCCGGGCAGGTGGTGGCCTGGTGCGGCGACGGCAACAACGTTGCCCGCTCCTGGATCGAGGCGGCGGCGCGGTTCGGCTTCACGCTGCGGCTGGCGACCCCCGACGAATTGCGTCCGCCGGACGCGCTGGTGGCGTGGGCGCGCGCGCAGGGGGCGAAGATCGAGCTGACCGACGATGCCGCGAAAGCGGTGGCCGGCGCGCGCTGCGTGGTCACCGATACCTGGGTGAGCATGTCGGACGACCCGCACACCAGCCGGCACAACCTGCTGGCGCCCTATCGGGTGACCGGGGCGCTGATGCGCCAGGCGGCGGGGGACGCGATCTTCATGCATTGCCTGCCGGCGCATCGCGGCGAGGAGATGACCGACGAGGTCATCGACGGGCCGCAGAGCGTGGTGTTCGACGAGGCGGAGAACCGGCTGCACGCGCAGAAGGGCGTGCTGGCCTGGGCGCTCGGGGCGGCCCGCTAGCGGCGCGGCCCCGGCCGCCAGGAGGGTCGGCGGATGCCGCGCGCGGCCTGCTCGGTCGAGGATTTCGCGCCGCTGCCGTTGGCGGGGCTGCGGCTGTTGCCGGGGCTGAACACGCATGTGCACCTGGCGTTCGACGGCACTGCCGAGGCGCGCGCCGGGTGGCTCGCGGAGCCGCTGGGGGCGTTGCGGGACGTGGCATTCGTAATGGTGGCGGGGCGGCCGGCGGTGGTCGATGGCGCCCGCGTGGGAGGGCTGGCGGCATGACGGCATGGTTGGACTGCACGGGCTGCGGGCGGCGCATCGCATGTGGGCCGAGTTTCGCCTGCCCGAGTTGCGGCGGCGAGCTTTCGCTCGGCTACGATCTGCAGGCGTGCCGGCCCGCCTTCGCGCGCGCCTGGACCGGGCCCGGCGGAATATGGGCGCGCTTCGGTGCGGTGCTGCCGCCGTGCCCGGCGGAGGCGGTGGTGACGCTGGGCGAGGGCGGCACGCCGCTGGTGCGCAGCGAGCGCCTGGCCGCCCGGCTCGGGCTGCGGCGGCTGTGGTTCAAGCTGGAAGGCTGCAACCCGACCGGCTCGTTCAAGGACCGCCAGATGGCGGTGGCGATGAGCATGGGGCGGGCCTGGGGCCGCCGGCGCTACGCCACCGTGTCGTCGGGCAATGTGGGCGTGGCATTGTCGGCCTATTGCGCGCGCGCCGGGTTCGAGGCGCATGTGTGGGCGGCGGAGGATACCGCGGCGGCCAAGCTGCGCCAGATCACGGTATACGGGGCGCAGCTCTATCTGGCGCCGGCACCGACCGCGGCGACGATGGACGCCTATTTCGCGCTCTACACGGGTCTGCAGGCCTTCGCCGCGCAGCGCGGGCTGGTGCCGATGATCTCGGCGCGGCCGGTGAACCCGTACATGGTGGAAGGCTCGAAGACGATTGCCTTCGAAGTGGCCGCCGAACTCGGCGGCGTGCCCGACGAGGTGTTCTGCTGCGTCGGCGGCGGTGGCTGCCTGGGCGGCGTGCACAAGGGCTTCGTCGAACTGGTCGGGTTGGGGCAGGCCGCCACGGTGCCGCGCATCCATGGCGGGCAGCGCGCCGACCATGGGCATGCGCCGATCGACAAGGTGCAGCAGTCGCCGTGGCGCGACGGCGGCTACTACCTGCCGCTGGACGGCGCCTGGGCATGGCAGAGCATCCGCGCCAGCAACGGGCGGCTGTATCTGGTCAGCGTGCAGGACATCACCCGCGCGCAGGCGTTGCTGGCGACCGAGGAGGGCATTTTCGCCGAGCCGCAGGGCGCCTACGCGGTGGCGGCGTTGCTGCGGGCTGTCGAGGCCGGTGCGGTGGCGGCGGATGCCGGGGTGGTGTGCGTGGTGACCGGCGCGGGACTGAAGGACATGCAGGCGGTGGAGCGCTTCGCCGATGTCGGCATCGCGCCGCGTCCGCCGATCCGGGTGCAGGGACTTGGCGATGCCCCGTTGCCGTAAGGGCGGCAGGCCGGGCTGGCCCTGCTGGTGACGGTGGCGGTGCCGCTGGTCAACATCGTGGTGGACATTGCCTGCGCGGCGCTCAACCCGAGCCTGCCGCGCGGGTAGTGGGCCGGCCTGCCCCTTGCGGCATCGGCCGGCCGGGCGCCAATCTGGCGGACCCGTATTTCCCTCCAACCCTGGGCAGCCCGCATGACCGACATCGCTCCCGTTCGCTTCGGCGTTCTTGGCGCCGCCAGTATCGCGCGCCTGTTCACCCGCGGCGTGGCCGGCTCGGCGGTCGCCACGGTGGCCGCGGTGGCCAGCCGGGGCGCCGACAAGGCGAACGCCTTCGCCGCCGAGCTTGGCATTCCCCGCGCCTATGGCTCCTACGAGGCGCTGCTCGCCGCCCCCGACATCGATGCCCTCTACATTCCGCTGCCCAACGACATGCACGCGGCCTGGGCGATCCGCGCGGTCGAGGCCGGCAAGCACGTGCTGTGCGAAAAGCCGCTGGCGATGACGGGCCAAGAGGCACGGGCGATGTTTGCCGCCGCGCGGAAGGCCGGCGTGCACCTGGTCGAGGCCTATCCCTACATGTCGCAGCCGCAGACCTTGCGCCTGCGCGAACTGCTGGCCGGCGGCACGCTGGGCCGGGTGCGCAGCGTGGCGGCGGGGTTCAGCTACAACATCTGCACGCCGGAGGGCGCGCCGCGGATCGAGCCGACGAATGTCCGCCTGGTGGTGGAGCGCGGTGGCGGCGCGCTGCGGGATGCCGGCACCTACGCGATGAGCATGCTGCGCCTCGCGGTGGGGGAACGGCCCAAGCGGGTGATGGCCTGGGCGCAATACGCCGAGACCGGCGTGGACCACATCACCGCGGCGACGGTGCTGTTCCCCGGCGGGGCGGTCGGGCAGCTGTTCACCAGCATCTCCAGCGCGTCGCAACGCTATGCGGTGATCGTGGGCGAAACCGGTGTGGTGGAAACCGATTTCGGCAACCACTGGCCGTCGCAGGGATCGCTGTCGCTGCGGGTCAAGCTCGGGATGCGCGGCGAGTCGACGCTCCGCATCGAGGAGACGCCGGGCGGGGATGGGTTCCGCGCCGAGGCGGACTCGTTCGCGCGCATGGTGCGGCTGGGCGCCGGGGAGTGGAACGGCGCCAGCGAGGCCGAGTCGATCGACACGGTGCTGGCGCTGGAGGCGATCGCGGCGAGCGCGCGCAGCGGCGCCTGGGTGGAGGTCGGGTAGGCTCCGGGGTCGCGGCGCCGGAAGGTCACCCATGACGGCCCGGGCTGGCGCGACGCGGGCGGATGGTGCAGAACCGCCCGGCCGCGCGAGGGGGCAACCACCTGGTGACGGCGGCCCGCGCCATGGGTGCACTGCGACCGGATGAACTGCGAGGCAATGGCGCCCGCACCGGTGAAGCGCGCGGCTTGTCCAAGCATCGGCAGCCCGGGGGGCTAGGATGGCCGGAAGGTCGATTTTTCTGTGCGTCGGAACGGCGCTGCTGGCGGTTGTGGCGGTTGCCGGCTGCTCGCCCGACCTGTCGCCGAACACCTACAACGCCGCGGCCGTGCAACAGGCCAACAAGACCGACCAGGGCGTGGTGGTCGGGGTGCGCCAGGTGGACGTGCGGGTGGCCGGCGCCACCGGCGCCGTGGTCGGCGGCGCGGCCGGCGGCATTGCCGGCTCGCAGGTCGGCACGGGAGCCACTTCGGCATTCGGCGCGCTGGGCGGATCGGTGATCGGCGGCCTGCTCGGCATGGGAGTCGAGCGGGCGAGCGGCGACACCACGGCCTACGAGTACGTGGTCCGCAAGACCAACAAGGAACTGGTTTCGGTTACCCAGAAGGGCGATCCGCCGATGGCGATCGGCCAGCGCGTGCTGGTGATCGCCGGGGCCCAGGCGCGCATCGTGCCGGACTACACGGTGGCGCTGCCGCCGGAGACGCCGGAGGCGGCCAAGGAATCGTTGCGCCAGGCCGTGCAGGAAGGCGCTCCCGTGTCGCCGGCGGGCGGCGCCGCGGCGGAAGCGGGGGCCGCGCCGGCGGCGCCCACCACGCCGGCGGGAACGGTCATTCCGGTCCAGGCCACACCCATTCCCGCGCTTCCCGCCGCGACGGAGGCGTCCCCGACGGCTGCGCCGCCGGTCGTTCCGGCTCCGGCCGTGTCAACGACGGTGGCCCCGGCTCCCGTGAAGGCTGGCGACACGATTCCGGCCGTTGCGATGCCGCCGGAAGCGACCACGAAGGGCCCGATCAGCCTGGTGCCGACGTCGCTGGTCCCGGCGGACAAGCCGGCGACGCCCAACCAGCCCTAGAGCAATGCCAGCTTGAGCGGAATCGCTCTACGATCCGCGAGCTGGCGGAATTGCTCGCTCAAATATGGCTAGACCGATTTCAGTCTGGCTGAAATCGGTCTAGGCCGGCCGGCTGGCGTCCAGCGCGGCCTGCAGCAGGTAGGCGGCGGCCATCCGGTCGACCACTTCGGCCCGACGTCGGCGGGTCATGTCGACCTCGTCGATCAGCAGCCGGTTGACCGCCGAGGACGACAGGCGCTCGTCCCATAGCGCGGCCGGCAGGCCGGTGGCCTGCGACAGCGCGTGCGTCCAGTCGCGCGCGGCCTGCGCCGCCGGACCCGCGCTTCCGTCCATCGACAGCGGCAGTCCCACCACGAGCCCGGCGGCGTTCTGCCGGCCGGCGATGGCGGAAACCTCGGCGGCGTTGGCGGCGAGCTTGCCACGGCGCAGGCTGCCATAGGGGCTGGCCAGCAGCAGCGACACGTCCGACAGCGCCACCCCGATGGTGCGGCTGCCCGGGTCGAGCCCGAGCAGGCGTTGCCCGGGCGCCAGCCGGCCGCGCAGTTCGGTCATGTTGAACAACGGCATGGCCATCGTTATGGTCCGCCACCCAGCCCGACAACAGGAGAAAAAATGTCGCTCGATCCCGCGACCGTCCGGCGTATCGCCAAGCTGGCGCGCATCCGGGTGGAGGAAAACCAGTTGCCCCAGTTGCAGGGCGAGCTGAACGGCATCCTGGGCTGGATCGAGCAACTCAACGAGGTGAACGTCGACGGCGTCGAGCCGCTGACCGGCGGCGCGCAGATGGCGCTGCGGCTGCGCGAGGACGTGGTGACCGACGGCGGCATCGCCGAGCAGGTGCTGGCCAACGCGCCGGATCGCGCCGGCGACTTCTATGCCGTGCCGAAGGTGGTGGAGTGATGTTTTCCCTCACCCTGGCCGGGACGCGCGCCGCGCTGCGCGCCCGCACGTTCTCCGCGCGCGAACTGACGCAGGCCTACCTGGCGGCCATCGAGGCACTGAACCCGCGGCTGAACGCCTTCATCACCGTCACCGCGGCGCAGGCCCTGCGCCAGGCCGACGCCGCCGATGCCGCGCTGGGCAGGGGCGAGGCGGGACTCCTCACCGGCATTCCGCTGGCGATCAAGGACCTGTTCTGCACCGCCGGCGTGCGCACCACCGCCGGCAGCCGGATCCTGGCCCCGTTCGTGCCGCCCTATGAGAGCACGGTGACGCAGCATCTGCTGCGCGACGGGGCGGTGTTCCTGGGCAAGACCAACCTGGACGAGTTCGCCATGGGCTCGTCCAACATGACCTCGGCGTTCGGGCCGGTGGCCAACCCGTGGTCACGCCGGGGCAGCAACGAGACGCTGGTGCCGGGCGGCTCGTCCGGCGGTTCGGCGGCGGCGGTGGCGGCGCGGCTGGCGCTGGGAGCGACCGCCACCGATACCGGCGGCTCGATCCGCCAGCCCGCCAGCGTCTGCGGCATCGCCGGCATCAAGCCGACCTACGGGCGGTGCAGCCGCTGGGGCATCGTGGCGTTTGCCTCCTCGCTGGACCAGGCCGGGCCGGTGGCGCGCACGGTGGAGGATTGCGCCATCATGCTGACCTCCATGGCTGGGCACGACGCCAAGGACAGCACCAGCGCCGACCGGCCGGTGCCCGACTTCGCCGCCGCCTGCGGGCGGGGGGTGAAGGGCCTGCGCATCGGCGTGCCGCGCGAATACCGCAGCGACGGCATGTCGCCGGAAATCGAGGGGCTGTGGCAGCGCGGGCTGCAATGGCTGCGCGACGCCGGGGCCGAAACCGTGGATGTCTCGCTGCCGCATACGAAATACGGGCTGGCGACCTACTACATCGTGGCGCCGGCCGAGGCTTCGTCCAACCTGGCGCGCTACGACGGCGTGCGCTTCGGCGCGCGCACGGACGGGGCGGACCTGATCGAGATGTATGAAAACACCCGCGCCGCCGGGTTCGGGGCCGAGGTGAAGCGGCGGGTGCTGATCGGCACTTATGTTCTTAGCGCCGGTTATTACGACGCCTATTACCTGCGGGCGCAGAAAGTGCGGGCGCTGATTCTGCGCGACTTCACCGAGGTGTTCCGCGAGGTGGACGCGCTGGTGACGCCGACCACGCCGACCGCAGCGTTCGCGCAGGGCGAGCGGATGGACGATCCGGTGACGATGTACCTCAACGACGTGTTCACCGTGCCGGCCAACATGTCCGGGATCCCCGGTTTGTCGGTGCCCGCCGGTCTCGACGAAGCCGGTTTGCCGCTGGGCTTGCAGGTATTGGGAAAACCGTTCGACGAGGAGACGGTGTTTGCGGTCGGGGCCGCGCTGGAGCGGGCGGCGGAATTTTCCGCCATGCCCACCGTGCGGGCGGGGGGCTGAACCATGGGTTATGTCATCGAGGGCGGCACCGGCCCGTGGGAAGTGGTGATCGGCCTGGAAGTGCATGCCCAGGTCATCAGCCGGGCGAAACTGTTCAGCGGCGCGGCGACCGCGTTCGGCGCGGAGCCGAATTCGCAGGTGAGCTTCGTCGATGCGGCGTTTCCCGGCATGCTGCCGGTGGTCAACCGCGAGTGCATCGCCCAGGCCGTGCGCACCGGGCTCGGGCTGCGCGCGCAGATCAACCTGGTCAGCCGCTTCGACCGCAAGAACTACTTCTATGCCGACCTGCCGGCGGGCTACCAGATCAGCCAGTACGCGCACCCGATCGTGGGCGCGGGGGTCATCGAGATCGAGCTGGCCGACGGCTCCACGCGCAGCATCGGGGTGACGCGCCTGCACGTGGAGCAGGATGCCGGCAAGAGCCTGCACGACCAGCACCCGACCAAGAGCTACATCGACCTCAACCGCTCCGGCGTGGCGCTGATGGAAATCGTCAGCGAGCCCGACCTGCGCAGCCCCGAGGAAGCCGGCGCCTATGTGAGAAAACTGCGCAGCATCCTGCGCTACCTCGGCACCTGCGACGGCAACATGGAGGAAGGCTCGCTGCGCGCGGACGTGAACGTGTCGGTGCGCAAGGCCGGCGAGCCGTACCGGACGCGCTGCGAGGTGAAGAACGTCAACTCGGTGCGCTTCGTCATGCAGGCCATCGAGGCCGAGGCGACGCGGCAGGTGGCGGTGTGGGAGGCGGGGGAGACCGTCGTGCAGGAGACGCGCCTGTTCGATCCGGTGCGCGGGCAGACGCGCAGCATGCGCTCGAAGGAGGACGCGCACGACTACCGCTATTTCCCCGATCCGGATCTGCTGCCGCTGGTGCTGGAGGCCGCGTGGGTGGAAGACCTGCGCGCAGCGCTGCCGGAGTTGCCGGACGCCAGGCGGACGCGGTTCATCGCCGCGTATGGGCTGTCGGCCTACGATGCGGGCGTGTTGGTGGCCGAGCGGGCAACTGCCGAATATTTCGAGGCGGTGGCGCGCGGGCGCGACGCCAAGCAGGCCGCCAACTGGGTGACCGGCGACCTGTTCGCGACCCTGCACCGCATGGGTCGCGGCATCGAGGACTCTCCCGTCAGTGCCGCGGCGCTGGGACGCATGCTCGACCTGGTGGCGGATGGTACCATCAACGGGCGCATCGCGAAGGATGTGTTCGATGCCATGGTGGAAAGCGGCGAGGGGCCGGACGCCATCGTGGAGCAGCGTGGGTTGCGGCAGGTGACGGATAGCGGCGCGATCGACGCGGCTGTGGCGAAGGTGCTGGCGGCCAACCCGGACAAGGTGGCGGAGTACCGGGGCGGCAAGGAGAAGATCTACGGGTTCCTGGTCGGGCAGGTGATGCGCGAGATGAAGGGCAAGGGGAACCCGGCGCTGGTGAACGCGGCGCTGAAACAGCGGCTTGAAAAGCGTTAGGGAGCCTATCGGACGCCGAACTCGCCGGGCAGAGCGGCGCGGACGGGATCGTCGTTTCCAACCACGGCGGCCGGGCGATGGACAGCGCGATTTCCACCATCGATGCCCTGCCCGATATCGTCGACGCGGTAGGCAGCCGCACGACGATGCTGTTCGACGGCGGCTTTCGCCGGGGCAGCGACATCATCAAGGCGCTCGCGCTCGGGGCAAAGGCGGCGCTGATCGGGCGCGCGACGCTTTATGGGGTCGCCGTCGCGGGCCAGGAAGGCGCCGAGAAGGCGCTGGAGATCCCGGCAGCGAAGGTGAGAAGAACATGGCTTATTTCGGGTGCCGCTATGTTCGCGAACTCGGCCGGGGTATCTTTGCCTCGCCGAAGTTCCCACCCCGGCCAGAAGCCGTCATGGAGTCTCCTTCGTGACCGAAAACATCGTTCGCGTTGCCTGCCTGGGATACGTATTCGATCCGCTGGCTCAGCAGCTTGTCCGCCAGATTGCCCCGCCGGAGTTCGACCTCCGCTTCGCCGAGAAGCCGGATGCGACGACCCCCGCCCTGGTCGCCGAGAGCGACTTCGTCATCTGCGTGTCGCATGTGACCGACAGCATGATGGCGAATGCCCCGAAGCTGCGGCTGATCCAGAAATGGGGCATCGGCGTCGACAAGATCGATCTAGCGGCCGCCGAGCGCCACGGCATCTATGTCGCTATCACTGCCGGGGCCAATGCAAGCGTGGTGGCCGAACATGCCATCATGCTGATGTTGGCCGCGCTGCGGGGGCTGTCCGTCGCTGACCGGTCCATGCGCAACGGTGATTGGAACGCCGCCGCGCTGCGCCCCAGGTCGCGCCGGTTGGCCACCAAGACGGTCGGTATTCTCGGCCTGGGCAATATCGGCCGGGCGGTCGCGAAGCGGCTGCGGGGCTTCGAGGTGCGGGTTCTCTACAATGACATCAAGGGCCCGATGCCGGTAGCGGCGGAACTGGACGCCGAATTCGTCACGCTGGACGCGCTGCTGGAAAACAGTGACATCCTCACCATCCACATCCCCGGCGGCACGGCGAACCGGCATGTGGTGAGCGCGCAGGGCATTGCCCGCATGCGCCCCGGCTCGGTGATCGTCAACACCGCGCGCGGCGAGGTGATCGACGAGGCGGCGCTGACGCAGGCGCTGCAGTCCGGCCATCTGCTGGCGGCGGCCTGCGACACGTTCGACAACGAGCCGCTGAGCCCGGACTCCGCTTTGCGGCGGCTGGACAACATGGTGCTGACGCCGCACTGCGCCGGCAGTGCACTGGATCATGTGCGGCCAATGGCCGAGCACGCACTGCGCAACCTGCAGTTGTTCCTGCACAACGAACCGCTGCCGGAGGCGGACTGGATTGTCGTGCCGGCGCAACCGAGGCCCGGCTACACCGCATTCCCTCCCGCGTGAAAGGCCACGGCGTGGCCCGGGACCTCGACGTTCCGCAAGGATACGTGATTCAGGCATTCGGCCTGTTCGCCGACGCTCCCTTGCGATGGCAATCATTCTTCCACCCTCGGACGAGCGCCCGTTGATCGGGTCTTAACCAAATCGCGGCATCGTCTGGCATTGCCTCCCCTCAGCGGATGCACCCAGGTCGGATGCCCATCGAAAGCTGTCCCGTCGCATCACCGGCAGCGCAGGCACGTGCATTGGCGGCGGCGCTCCCGCACCTGACGGCCGAGATGCACCGGATCAATGGCCTGCTCGGCGCCGGTCACCGGCAGGAAGCGATCGAGCAGTTCTTCGCTCTGGCGTCGTTGGCAATCCGCACACAGCGCGACGATGTCAGTTGCAGGGGCTATGTGATCCAGGGGCGCACGACGACGATCAGCGTGCTGCGCATTCCAGCGCAACCGCGACCCGGCAAGCCGATCGCATTGTTCCTGCCGGGATTGCTGTCCGCGTTGCCATTGGCCGCCGTCCGTTCGCTGGCCTTCCTCGATTTGCTGGATGTCGTGCTGTGCGAGCTTCCTGGCCATGGTGTATCGGGCGAGATCGCGGACGTCTCGCTTGATGCTTTCGCTGCCGAATATGCCGCCGTGATCGATGCCGCTTTGCCCCGGGCAGTGGGCCTGACCGTCATCGGTGAGTCGTTCGGTGGATTGATCGCCTTGGCACTCGCGCGCCTGCGGCCCACCGTAATCCGGAATGTCATTCTCATCGATACGCCGTTCCATCTCACCCGACCGGATCTCGCCGCCTGGATAGGTGAAGTCTGGCGCGCAAGCGGCAGACGGCCCTACGTCCGTCGGGTCTGCCTCGATGTCATGGGCTTTGACCCGATCGACGGACACGTGCAGCGAACAAGGTTGCTGCACGACATGGTGCGCAACACTCCATTCGGTTGCGTCCACATAACGGGGGGAGACCGGCAATCCTCGGGCATCGCCTCCGTCGTCGGCGACGCAGACATCGTCGCGTTGCGGGCGGCAAATGCCGCGATGCTGATCACGCCGCCTGTCGACGGCACCGGACATGCCGTGCTGCTGGACAATCCCGAAGGCGCCAACGTCGCGTTGAAGTCGCTCCTGGTGAAATCCGATCCGCGGGAGATTGCTGCATGCCACGCTTTTCCATCGTGATCCCGACCCGCCAGCGCGCCGATACCCTGGCGTTCACGATTGAAACCGCCCTGGCGCAGACCCATCCCGATTTCGAGGTCGTCATTCAGAACAACGGCAACGATCCGGCCACCAAGGATGTCGTCGCTTCGTTCGCTTCGCCGCGGATCGTTCTCAGCGGTTCGGCTGAAACTCTGCCGATGGCGGATAACTGGGAAGCCGCGCTCGCGGCCTGCAGCGGCGAGTATGTCGCCTTCCTGGGAGATGACGACGGCATCATGCCGGATGCCTGCGCAATCTGCAACGAGCTGATGCCGGCTCGGCCGTCCCTCGGAGCTTTGCATTGGACGCCGCATAACTACGACTGGCCCACCTCGTTACGGTCTTCGGCGAAAAACCGCCTTGTCGTCAATCTTCCCGGTGCCTCGAAAGGCATGATTTGCCATTCCCGAAATCTGCTCCTCCGCCTGTATGACGGGACGATCAGTTGGACGAGCATTCCCCTGATCTACAATGGTTCGTTCGTTCGCCGCTGCGTGATCGAAAAGGTGAAGGCCTATTCCGGCGGCCGCTACTTCGCCGGACAAATTCCCGATGTCCACTCGGGTATCGCCAATTTGTGGGCAATGGAACGGTTCCTGCACATCGCTCGGCCATTGTCGATTTGCGGGGCATCCGGCCACAGCAATGGCAACGCGCATTTCGTCGGCGGCGAGGGCGAACGGTTGCAGAAGCGCTTTCACGCGGAGAATCCGGCGTTGCGCCGCAGTTTGGGCGAGCGGTTCCTCGACACCACCAACATGGAGTTGACGATTGCCTCCGCGCTCATGCTGGCCAAGGAAATGTTCTTCAAGGACGATTCCGAGGTCTCGCTCAACATGCGCAATCTCCTGCTGCAAATGGGCATTGGCGCCAACCGGGACCCGGCATTGTACGACCAGACCATGCGTGAATTGCGGCAGGTGGGACAGAAATACGGCATCGACACCAGCGGGCTCAATCTCCCGCCAAAGCGGCAGACGCCCGACATTCCGTTCCAGGGTCCGGTCACCGCCACCGACGGGCGGACGACCCACCTTGTGGTAAATGGTGCAATAGCCGGCCTGGCGACCGTCGCTGACGCGGTTCGGCTTGCCGCTTCGATGACGCCATTGCAAACGCCCGCGCAATTGAATGCCATGTTGCCCGGGCAAGAGACACTGTCATCCGTGACGTTGCGGCTTGCAGATGAGTTGGCGGACCTTGTGCCGCTCCTGGCTGCCGATGCGCGCGAAGAGGCGGTCGGGAGGTACTTTCGTCTGACAGATGCCGCCGTCCACTCCCAATGCGGCGACGTTGATACGGAGTGCCGTATGCTGCCCGGTCTGTCGGCCGCGCTGAGCGTGTGCCATATGCCGGCGACACGACGCGGTCGTCCGCTGGCACTTTTCATTCCCGATGTCCTGACGCTGCTGCCCCATGCGGCCTTGCGAGCCATCCCATTCCTGGCCCGGTTCGACCTCGCGGTTTGCGAATGGCCGGGCCACGGAGCGGCGGAGAAAACTGTCGAGGTGTCCCTGGCGGCCCTCGCCGGAGAACTGGCGACGCTTGTCGATCACATCCTGCCGGCAGACCAGCCGCTATTCGTGATCGGCGAGTCTATCGGCGGTTTGGTGGCGCTGATGCTTGCGCGGTTGCGGCCAGGGCGACTCCACAACGTCATTCTCATCGATACGCCGTTCCATCTGACCCGCCCCCCGCTGGCGGCCGACATCGACAGAACCTGGCGCCAGTCCACGACGTCACCCTATCTGCGCCGTGTGCTGCGAGAGATTATGGGGCTGGATCCGGACGACCAGGGCACCGTGGGCGAAGCCGAACACTACGCCCTGCTGAAGGGCGCTCCCTTCAACTGCGCACTGATCCCAGGCGGCGGTGGTGCCCAGCACACGACGCCCTCGATGTTACTGGACGAAGATCTGGCCGCTCTGCACGCGATCAACCCGTCACTGCTGAGGACGGCCCGGATAGATCGCGCGGGGCATCACGTCCTACGGGACGACCCGCAGGGCATGATGACGGAACTGAACAAACTGCTGGTCCGCGGATAGACCTGCGATCCGGGGCGGCTTGTCCTTTGCTGCGGTTCACAGCCCGCCAAGCGTGTGCTCGATCAGGATCTTCGTCCCGATACCGATCAGGCACAGCCCCCCGACCAGCTCCGCGCCACGTCCGAACACAGGGCCCAGCCAGCGACCCGCCAGGGTGCCGACCGCCGCCATCAGAAATGTTGTCAACCCGATCGCAGAGGCCGCGGCAACGATGTCGACCTTGACAAAGGCCAAGGTGACACCGACAGCCAAGGCATCCAGGCTCGTCGCTATCGCAGTAAGCACCAATACGCCAAGCGAGTGCTGCGAGGGCGCTGGTTTGGGTTTATCCTTGGATACCAGGGCGTTGAAGATCATCTGGCCCCCAAGCGCGAGCAGGATCGCGAAAGCGGCCCAATGGTCGACCTGCGAAACCCAAGTGGCGGCCGCCGCACCGGCCAACCACCCGAGAACCGGGGTGGTCGCTTCGACGAGACCGAAGATCAGGCCAGTACGCAGTGCCTCCGCAAATCGCGGACGTTTGAGCGCCGCACCTTTCCCGAGGGCGGCTGCGAACGAGTCCATCGACATGCCGAACGCCAGAACGACAATCGCAACCGGACTCATTCCTGGCTCGGCCGAATGTTGCGGGTGACGGGTTGGATGGGATTGGACCAATTGCGAAATGCACCAAACCGGTCGCACCGACCGCTGGCGAGCCATTGATGATGGCGCAATGAGTTTGACACAGTCCTGGCGGCGGGAAAAGGAGGCAGTTGAAGAATGGGTACACGTAATCACTCCACACGTCAAAATGTTTCGTGAATGTGCGGGTTGGCCGCAGAAGCAAGCGTCCGCCCCGCTCCCCTGCTCCGCTGCACGTGCCAGGACCAATCTTCAGGTTTCCGGCGCGCGACTGTTCTCCGCCTGCTCCGACTCCTCGGGTGGACGGATGGCCCGGAACCGCTGCAACAACGCAAGATCGTACGCAATCTTGAGGACGCCCGCGAAAACGAGCGGCCAGCCGAAAGAGCTGATGGTCAGGGCCCATCCCGCAAGTGCCGGCGAGAGGGCGCTCGCAAGGCTGCGGGGCACGGCCGTCACGCTTGCGGCCGCCGGCCGTTCCGCGGGCTCGACCACCGCCATGACATAGGAAGAGCGCGTCGGTACATCCATCTGCGAGAGCAGGCTGCGCAACACCAGCAGGACAACGGCCAGCGGCAATGTCGGTGCGAAAGCGGCCAGGATGAGGAAGACGCTGGAGGGCAGGTGCGTGAACACCATCGTGTTGACCAACCCAAAACGCGCCGCCAGCCGCGCCGCCACGAAATAGGAGAACGAAGAGCAGATGCCCGTGGCGAAGAAGATCGCCCCGGTCATTGCGACGGACAGGCCGAAGCGCTCGAACAGCCACAGCGCAAGCAAGGAGTTCACGATGAAGCCGCCACCGAATGCGTCGACCGCGAACAGCGCGGCCAGTCCGTAGACGCGCCGGCGCGAGGGGCCAAGGGGCACCGCCGACTGCGGGTTTGCCGCCTCCATGTCCGGAAGTTTCACATAGAGCAGCAACGTCGCCAGTCCGATTGCACCGTAAAGCAGGAACAAGCTTCTCGCGGCCATTCCTGGTGGCAGAACCGCATCCATCCAGTCGAGCCCACCGACGGCAAGCGATCCAATGGCCGCGCCGATTGAGCCGACGAAGCTGTAGCGGGCATAGGCGGACGTGCGCTCGTTGCCTGGGACGAGTTGCGCGACGAGCGTATGCTCCAGGGGCAGAAACACGCTCACGTCGCCACCGGAAGGATTGAGCGTGCCGACGAAGGCAATGAGCAACAGCGGCCAGAAAGCCTGCACGAAGGCGAACCCCAGGCCTGTGCCGGCCAACAGCAGCGCCGCCGCCAACAGGCCCCGGCGCAAGCGGACCCGGTGCGCGCTGAAGCCCAGCACCAGCACCAGCAGGGCGGAGCCAAGGAGTGTGCTGGTCGCGATGACACCGACCCCGATCGGGCTATAGCCAAGCTTTTCGAGATAGACGGGCAGCAGGATGGCGATCATCCCGTCGCCAAAGGCCCGCAATCCTCGGCCGACAATAATGCGCCTGATCGGCGTCATCGCAGCCCGTCCAGCACTGCCATGGCAATCGGATGATCGGCCGCGAGGGTGAATCCCGAGGTGTCCGGTTTCATCGGGTGAAGTTTGCCGGAAAACGCGCCAGGGAGGAAGCATCCGATCCGGCGACCATGGCATTTACTTCCTTGGGAGATCCTGCGGCCTCGGGTTGATCGTCACCACGGGCACAAGCGTCGCGAAAAGAAGGGTCAGGACGGAGATCAGGAATACGCCCCAGAATGTGTAATGCAGGGATAGGTCGAGCGCCGCCTGCACAACCGCGTCGCTGACCGATCCCGCTGAATGGTCGAGCAACAGTCGGATCTGATCGGCATCGACGGGTCCGGACGGACCTCCCATCGACAAGCTGAAGTTCAGGACTGCGCCGAGCACGGTTGCGCCCAAAGTGCTGCCGAGATTGCGTGAAAAGATGTTGGACGCCGTAGCGACGCCTCGCTCGCTCCAGCCAACGCTGTCCTGGACGATCACGATGGCCGAGGTGCTGAGGAAGCCCATGCCCAATCCCATGACGATGGAGCCGAGGCCGGCGATGACCGGTGAGGTCGTGGGGGAAAGCGCGAGGAAAGCGAGTGCGCCGATCGGTAACAGTCCCGCGCCAAACAGGAGCGTCGTTCGCACCCCAACCCGATGAAAGATCCTGGACGCGACCGTGGCACCGATCGGCCAGCCCAGCACCACCATGGTCAATGCGAAGCCAGCCACCAGGGCCGAGCGGTTCAGCACGCCCTGCACGTACATTGGCAGGAAACTGGTAAGCCCGATCAGTGCCATGCCACTCAGCAGCGTGGCGCCGTTGGCGGTGGCGATCGGACGGTGCGCCCAGACGCGCAAAGCCAACATCGGGTCGGAAGCGAACCGCTCCTGGAACACGAACAGAACGCAGCTCGCCAGGCAAACACCCGCGGACACCAGCGCCGTTGCGTGGTTGGTGGTGCCGATCTGCGTCAGCGCCACCATGAGAGAGGCGACGGCAACCATGAAAGGAACTGCGCCGGCGGCATCCACGCTCCGCCGTCCGGATGCAACGCGTTCATGCAGGAACTGCATGAACCCAACGGCGGCGACCAGGCCGATCGGCAGGTTGATCCAGAAGATCCAGGACCAGCTCAGGTGCCGGATGATAAGACCGCCGGCGAGCGGTCCAAGCACCGACGATACCCCCCAGACGCTCGCCAGATAGCCCTGGACCTTGCCGCGCTCACGGGCCGGATAGAGATCGCCCACAACCGTGAGACAGACCGGTTGGATGGCGCCCGCGCCGATCCCCTGCACCAGCCGGAAGGCGATCAGGGACGGCATCGACCAGGCAACGCCGCACAGGGTCGAACCGAGGAGAAAAACCGCGATGCCCACGAGCAGCGTCGGCTTGCGGCCATACAGGTCGGCCAGCTTGCCGAAGATCACGGTTGTGCTGGTCTGGGTAAGCAGGAAGGCGGAGAACACCCAGGAATAAAGATGCAAGTCGCCCAATTGCCCCGCGATCTGTGGCATCGCGGTGGAAACGATGGTCGCCTCGATCGCGATCATGAACATCGCGGCCATGACGAACGCCAGCACAAACGGTCGCCGAAGTGTCGGTTCAGTGGCCATGACACACAGATGGGGATTGTTTGCCCACCGAAAAACCTTCCGAGGCCCCCTCCTGCCGGTCAGCTCCTGGTGGGTGGGACGGCCCTCAGCTCATTGCGCCAATCATGCTGTTCCTTGAATCCAAGCACCTCCCGCGCCTTGCGGTTCGAAAGCGGTGCCTCGTTGCCGAGCAGCGGCCGTGTCAGGGGGACGCCCGGACACCATTGGGCAAGGAACTCCGCCGTGGGTTGGTCGGCTGTAATGGTGTCGTTGGCGGCATTGAAGACCTGAAAGCCAAGCCCGTCCTTCTGCAGGCAGAGATGCACGAGCTGCGCGAGGTCGCGCGCGTCGATATAGCTCCACGCATTGCGCTTTCGCAACGATGGATTCTGCACGAAGTTTCGAAACCGGGCATACTCGTGCGGCTCGATGACATTGCCGATGCGCAGCGCATAGATGTCCGCCTTGAAGCGGGCCGCGAAGGCTCTGGCAGTCTTCTCGTTGATGACCTTGGACAGGCCGTAGCTGTCCATGGGATCGACGTCGTACTCCTCCTCCAGCGGAAAATGATGGAAGTCCCTGTCACCTTCGGCGAAACACACACCATAAGTTGTCTCGCTTGAGGCGATCACGACTTTCCGAATTCCGAGTTTCATCGCTGCTTCGAGGACGTTATAGGTGCCCATCACGTTCACGCGGAACGTCTCGTTGTCCGGAGCGATAAGGATTCGCGGGATCGCAGCGAAATGAACGACGGCGTCGACCGGGCCGGGAGGCCCGCCCTGCTTCAGCGCGGAGGTGCGGAAATGGCACGTCATGGCGTTGAACACCTGGCCGCTGTCGGCGACGTCGCCAATAAGGGTTGGGATGTCCGGATGGGCAAACGGTTTGAGGTCGAAATTCAGAATGTCGTAGCCCTGGCTGAACAGCCAGGGCAGCACATGCCGGCCCGCCTTGCCGGTTCCGCCGGTGAACAGAATTCGTAGGGGCATGGTCTTCTCCTGCTTGCGATCCGCGCGTCAGGCATCCGTCGATGATCGAGTATATGGCCATCCCATGATTGCCTGAAGGTCCGGCAGTTCACAATCTCCGCGCGTGAAGGATCCCGCCTGGCTCGCCTGCCTCCTGTTCTTTCCGCCGCGAGCTTGCCCGGAGCCCGCAATTCCCCATTCTATCCTCAACCAAGCCTCACAAGAAGCAAACGATGGCGCGCGTGGTTGGATTTCACAGGACTGGCGGCCCCGAGGTTCTGCAGATCGACGAGCTGGATGTCGGCGCAAACGTAAGCGGGTTCGTGATCGGAGACAAGGTTTCGACCATACCCGGCTTCTCGATAAACCAGTACAGCGTCTACGGCGAGCAAGCGATCATTTCCGCAGCCACAGCGGTAAAGCATCCGACCAGCCTCTCGTGGGAACAGGCGGCGGCGATCCGGATGCAGTATATGATGGCTTATGGTGCCGCTGATCGACGTGGCCGGGATCGCCCCCAGCGGGGCCGTGGTTGTCACAACGGCATCATCGTCGGTCGGCCTCGCCGCGATCCAGATCGTGAACGCGATGGGTGCGGTTTCGATCGCAACGACACGTACGGGCGCGCAAGGCCAGGCGCTGCTCAATCACGGCGCGCAGCACGTGATCGTGGCGCAAGAGCAGGACCTGGCCAAGGAAGGCAAGCGCATCACCGACGGCAAGGGCGTGAGCAGGACGCGGCCGGCTTACTGACCCGGGCCAAGGGCTCGCACGGATACTTCGCGAACAGTCCGGAAGGATGCCGAAGGAGACCATCGTCGCCAACGCGACAACTTCGGGACAC
Source organism: uncultured Acetobacteraceae bacterium (assembly GCA_903839965.1). Taxonomy (GTDB): domain Bacteria; phylum Pseudomonadota; class Alphaproteobacteria; order Acetobacterales; family Acetobacteraceae; genus Rhodovastum. Next base: position 18,418 of record CAIMEK010000569.1, read on the forward strand.
GTGCAAACCGCTTATACGCAGGCTCTACTCTGCTCCAACGCTGGCTTTGCCCGCAGCAGAGAAGCGTCGGAAGGCTAATGTACGTAGCCGGCGCTGCGCGGCAGTGCCAGCGACAGCTCCGGAATACAGACGACCAGCACCAGCCCGATCAGCAGCGCGCAGAGGTAGGGCCAGTAGAAGCGGACGTGCCGACCCATCGGTACCCGGGCGAAGCGTTGGGCCATCAGCAATCCGACGCCAAGCGGCGGCATGAACAAGCCAATCCCCACCGCTGCCGTCTGTACGATATCGAAGTGGATCGGGTTGATCCCGAGTTTCATGGCAATGGGAAACACGACGGGCACCAACACGACCGCCGCCGGCAGGCCTTCCAGCACCATGCCGAACACCATCGTCAGCAATGCGACGCCGAGCAGGAACATCCACTGTGCGCCTTCGAGCGGTGCCAGAAGTCGTCCCATCAGGGCCGGCATGCCGGAAACGCCCATCAGGTACTGGAAGATCGTCGCCACGGCGGTCAGGAAAACCACCACGGCCGTCAGCAGGGCGGCATCGGCCGCGATGGTGCCGATCTCGCGCCAGGTGACGTTGCGATAGTGGAGGCGGGCGACGACCAGGGAATAAAGCGCCACGACGGCGCCTGCCTCGGTGGCGGTGAAGGCGCCGAAATAGAACCCCCCGAGGATCACGACGGGCACCACCATCGGCACCGCAGCCCCGCGCAACGCGCGACGGACGTTGTCCCAGCGCGGCTTGGTGTCCTTCGGCCACCCCAACAGATTCGCCTGGATGAACACCAGCACACAAAGACAGAGCCCGACCATGGCGGCCGGCAGGAAACCGGCAAGGAACAACGCCACGGGCGAGGTGTTGGTCACTGCCGCGATCACGATCATGAAGATTGCCGGGGGCACCAGCATGCCCATCGAGCATCCCGCCGCGATCAATGACGCGGCATCCTCGGCTCGGTAGCCGGCCTTGGTGAGCGGCGGCATCAGCGCGGAGCCCAGCGCCGACACTTCCGCTATCTTCGCGCCACACAAGTCGGAGAAGAAGTACGACACGACGATCACCGACATGCCGAGCCCACCGCGCATCCAGCCGACCAGCGCGCGCGCCAGATCGACGAGTGCATACGACATGCCGCAGCGTTCCATCAGCGCGCCGGCGAAGATGAAGGAGGGAATCGCCAGCAGCACCCAGTTCTGTGCCGCGCCGATGATGGTGGAGGCGATCATTTGCAGCGAGTATCCGCCAACCAGCAGGCCGGTCACCGCGGCGGCGCCGAGCGCGAATACGATTGGTGTCGACAGCAGGAGCAGCAGCAGGAAGACGGCGCCCGTTGCAGTCAGGATCACGATCTACTCCAGCGGCGGCAGTGTGGGTTGCGGGGGTACCGCATATGAAGCAAGGGCGAACACAACGATCAGGACGCCGCCGACGACCGCGGCGCTGTACACCCAGGCCAGGCTGATCTCCAGGGCCGGCGATTCCAACGCTTGGTTCAGCACCGACACTTGCCAGCCCTCCCAGGCGAGCACGCAGCCGAACGCCGCCATCACCAGATGGGTGGCGATGGCGACGCCACGCTGCCGTTTCTCCGAGAGGTAGTGGACGAACAGGGAGACGGTGAAGTGCGTGCGTTCGGCAATGCCGGTTGCGGCGCCCAGCAGGGTAATCCAGATCAGCAGGGTTTCGCCGGTTTCCTCGACCCAAAAGAAGTTGATCGGTTGCACGTCGAGCGCATCCGCAATGGGCAGTGCGATGTAGCGCAGGAACACGCCGGCGAGCATTACGCCGACCGCCAGCAGCAGGAGTGCGCCGACGACGATGCGCAACAGGCGTACGAGGGTGGCGATCACGTCAGGTCGGTGTGCTGACAATCTTCTCCCACAATTCGGGGTACTGCTTCTGGTAGACAGGCCACATCTTTTCCTGTGCCAGCTTCTTGAATGCCGGAACATTGGCGGCATTCACCGGCAGCCCCTTCGGCCCAAGCAACCCCTTCGCCCCTTCCAGCGAATCCACGCTTTCGTTCAGTTTTCGCATAAACGCCTGCGCCTCGCGCCCGACATCCAGCGCCAGTTTCTGCTGATCGGGGCGCAGCCCGTTCCAGACGCCGAGGTTCATTGCCAACATGGTGGGCGAATAGTTGTGGTAGGTGAGCGAAAAATACTTGGTCACTTCGTAGACCTTGAGCGGCACCATGTTCACCACCGGCAGGTCGCCGCCATCGATGACACCCTGCTGCGCGCCCGTGATCACCTCGGCCCAGGCCATCGGCACGGCGACGCCACCGAGTGCGTTGATCGTCTCGGCGAAGATCTTCGCGGGCTGCACGCGGATTTTCAGGCCGCGCAGATCGCTGGGCTCGTGGATTGGGCGGCGGTTGTTCCAAATATGGCGGAAGCCGCTGTCGCTGAAGAAGATGACCTTCACGCCGTATTTCTGTTGGAACAGTTTGTCGAGCGCGTCCCCCACCTCACCATTCAGGATCCGAAAGCCTTGGTCATAGGTGCTCACAAGGTAGGGAACCAGGAACACGCCCATCTCGGGGAACAGCGTGGCGGCGGCGCCGACCGGCGAACCGAGCGCGATGTTGCCCGACTTCACCGCGTTGATGATGTCGATTTCCTTAGTCAGCAGCGTGCCGCCCCGGAAGTCCACCTCGATCTCGCCCTTGGAGCGCGCGGTCAGTTCCTTGGCAAAGAACTCATATGATGCGGCGCTGGATTCCGGCGGCGGCCCGTTATGCGCGAGGATCATTTTTTTCGGCGTCTCCGCCGCGATTGCCGGCGCTCCCCGCAGGGCGACGGCAGGTGCCAGCCCCGCCAGCCCGCCGATGATGCTGCGCCGATGGATACCGAGCTGATGGGTCATTACGAGGGTTTCCTCCGGTAGAGTTAGGATAATTCTACAACTGGCTTGATATACCTGTCAATTGGTGCGGAATTTCCTGCGACCAACTCACCGGCTCATCAACCAACACAAATAAGAGCGGATCGGCGCGGACGTGCGCGACGTGACGCGCGGCATCGGGCTGGACGGGCGGATCGGCCGAGCCGGCCGATCGAAACCGTGGTGGCGGTGAACGACGCCCGCAAGGCCGCGATGACGGCCCACAGCATCGCCGCCTGCGGCGGTTCGGTGCGCGGACGCACGGTGGGCGTGCTGGGCCTGACCTTCAAACCCGAAACCGACGACATGCGCGACTCCCCGGCATTGCCGATCGTGGCGCGCCTGGTCGAGGACGGCGCCACGGTGCAGGCCTTCGACCCGGAAGGCATGCAACAGGCCAAACCGCTGCTGCCCGCGGGCGTGCGCTATTGCACCAGCGCCATGCAAGCGGCGACCGGCGCCGACGCGCTGGTGGTGGTGACCGAATGGAACGAATTCCGCGCCCTCCCACCCGCCCGCCTGAAGGCGGCAATGCGGGGCAACGTGCTGGTGGACCTGCGCAATGTCTACGACCCGGCGGCTATGGTGGCGGCGGGGTTTGAGTATCAGTCGATCGGACGGAAGTAAGGCCAGGGCTCCGCCGTCGCGCGAAGGCGCGTGCCGGGCCTAGACCCGCCAAGGGCCGGGAGGCCCTTGGAACCCTCTACTTTTTTCTCGGCTGCGTAGCAGCCATTAAACCCAATTCGATAGCA
>CAIMEK010000570.1 GCA_903839965.1 uncultured Acetobacteraceae bacterium
TGTTCGGCGGCACCGGTGCGCCCGAACGCCTGCGGCTGCCCGAAGTGCCGGACTGGGCGCCGATGGACCGGCTCGGCTTCGAGGCCGAGGCGGTCGGGTTCCACCTCACCTCGCATCCGCTCGATGCCTACGGCGCCGCGCTGCGCCGGCTCGGCGTGGTGGCCAGCAACCAGCTTGAGGCGCGCGCCCAGGCCGGCGCGGCGCGGGTGAAACTCGCCGGCAGCGTCATCGGCAGCAAGGAACGCATCACCCGCACCGGCAGCCGCATGGCCTGGGTGCGGCTGTCCGACGCCGGCGGCTCCTACGAGATCACCTGCTTCTCCGAGGTGCTGGCGCGTTCGCGCGAACTGCTTGCCGCGGGCAATTCCGTTCTCGTCACCGCCGACATCCGCCTGGAAGGCGAGGCGCTGCGCGTCACCGCCCAGGACATCGCCCCGCTGGACGCCGCCGCCGCGCAGGCCGGCGCGGGCATGCGCGTGTGGCTGCGCCAGACCGAGGCGGTGACGCATATCCGCACGCTGCTGGCCCGCGAAGGCAACGGCCGGGGCCGCGTGGTGCTGGTGCCGCGACTGGACGCCGAACAGGACGTGGAAATCGCGCTGCCCGGCGGATTCAACGTGTCGCCGCGCCTGGCGCAGGCCATGAAACTGCTGCCCGGGGTAGAACGGGTGGAGGACCTGTAAATACCGGCGGCCAGAAAATCCGGAAGAATCCAGGGGTTTATCCGGCAATCCTGGCATAAATTGCGGCGATCCGAACGACAAAACTGAATTTTATTTGACTAAACCAGATGAAGTCATGATATGTTGTCCCAACATCATGACGGATACAATTTAGTTTGACAGAGTTCCCGGCGTTTGCGTTTTGTACCGCTCTGACCCTTGCCGCCCTCACCGCGCACGCGGAGTCAGGTTTCGCCGATGTCCCGGCGCAACAGGAGGCGCAACACCTCGCTGCCCTGCCGACGGTGACCGAGCCGCCGGGAAACCATCCGCCGATCGACCATTCCGGCCGCAGGCAGGCCGGCCAGGCCAGCTTCTATGGTCGCCGGTGGGCTGGACGGAGGATGGCCAACGGCCGCCGCTTCAACCCGCTGGCCAACACCGTCGCCAGCAAGTCGCTGCCGCTCGGCACGGTGGCCAAGGTGACCAACCTCGACAACGGCAAATCCGTGTTGGTGACGGTTGCAGACCGCGGCCCGTATGTAACGGGACGGGTGGTCGACCTGACCTCGAGCACCGCGGGGCAACTTGGCATCACCGAGGAAAAAGGTTTGGCCCCCGTGGTGGTCGCTCCGGTCGCCGTGCCGCAGCCCAATGGCGAGGTGAAAGCTGGCGCCGGTGCCGTCGACGTGCCCCCCGCCACCGCCGCCCAGTCGTTGGTGGACGCGAAGGAGTCGGCGCCGCACGCCGGGCAGGATCTCGGACGCTGACGCGCAACGGCACGCTCTTGCGCCGGAGTCGGGGTAACTCGCCCGGCTTGGCGTGCGTCAGGGTGGCAGCAGGAGATCCATTTTGAACGAACCCGAGCGGCAGGTGTTTCCCCCCGACGTCGGCATTCCCAATTCTCGATTGCCCTTGCTCCTGTATCGCGCCGCCGTGCCGGCCGACGCGGCGGCCATCGAGCGCCTGTTCGCCGCCAACGGCTGGGCGAACGGCTGGCGCGACGGCATTTATCCCTTCCACCACTTCCACACCGGCACGCACGAGGTGCTGGGCATCGCCGCCGGCAGCGCGACGGTGTGGTTCGGCGGCCCGAAGGGCAGCGAGGTCGAGGTGAAGGCGGGCGACGTCGTGGTGATCCCGGCCGGCGTCGCGCATTGCCGGGGCGCGGCCTCGGACGACCTGGTGGTGGTGGGCGCCTACCCGGGCGGCGGCGATTACGCCACCAGCCGGCCGGATCCGTTGCGCGCCGAGCAGCAACTGGAGGATGCCGCCGCCGTGCCGGTGCCGGCCAGCGACCCGGTTGCCGGTGCCGACGGACCGTTGCGCCGCCTCTGGGGCTGACCCCTCCGGGCTTGCCTTTCCGGCTGGGCTGCGGCATATCCCGCCCCGCCGGCGGGCCGCCGCCGGTAATTCACACGCAGGGCGCCTTCCGGCCTCGATCCCGAGGCCCGGATCCGGTGCCTCGTCGGCATTTGGCCCTGCGGAGGCTCAACCGGACGGAAGGAAAGGTCGCTCTCATGGCGATGCCCGAATTTACCCTGCGCCAGCTGCTCGAGGCCGGCGTGCATTTCGGCCACCACACCCGCCGCTGGAACCCCCGCATGGGGCCGTACCTGTTCGGCATCCGCAACCAGGTCCACATCATCGACCTGCAGCAGACCGTGCCGATGCTGGACCGCGCGCTGCGCGCGGTGCGCGACGTGGTCGCCGCCGGCGGGCGCGTGCTGTTCGTCGGCACCAAGCGCGCCGCGGCCGAA
>CAIMEK010000571.1 GCA_903839965.1 uncultured Acetobacteraceae bacterium
CGCCGCGCGGGTGGCCGGGCCGGCCGGCACCGCGGCGCTGCGCGACGTCCTGGAGGCCGGTGCGAAGGCCGCCGGCGCGCTGCCGCTGGGCGCCGGGGCCCCGCGCCTGCCCAACACCACCTGCCTCGCCCTGCCCGGGGCGAGTGCTCAGACCCAGGTGATCGCGCTCGACCTCGCCGGCGTGCAGGTTTCCGCCGGGGCGGCGTGCAGCGCCGGCAAGGTCTCCCGCAGCCATGTGCTGGACGCCATGGGCGCGGGCCCACTGGCGGGCGAGGCGATCCGGGTGTCGCTGCCCTGGTGCGCCGGCCCCGCCGATGTGGACGCATTCCTGCACGCCTACCGGGCGATGGCGCAGCGGCTTTCACGACGCGCGGCGTGAGCCTACATCGCCGTCATGCCCTCGCATCCCAACCGTCCAGTCTACCTCGACAACCAGGCGACCACGCCATGCGATCCGCGCGTGCTGCGGGTGATGCAGCCGTTCTTCACCGAACAGTTCGGCAACCCGCATAGCGTCGAGCACGTCATGGGCCGCACCGCCGAGGCGGCGGTGGAACAGGCCCGGGCGCACCTGGCGGCGCTGATCGGCGCGGCGCCGCGCGAGCTGGTGTTCACCTCCGGCGCCACCGAAAGCAACAACATCGCCATCAAGGGCGCCGCCCGCCACGCTGCCGCCGCCGGTGACGCGCGGCGCCGGGTGGTGACGGTGGCGACCGAGCACAAATGCGTCCTCGAGTCGGTGGCCGACCTGGCCGCCGAAGGCTTCGAGCCGGTGGTGCTGCCGGTGCGTCCCGACGGGCTGCTCGATGCGGACGTGCTGGCCGAGGCGCTGGCCGTGCCGACGCTGCTGGTCAGCGTGATGGCGGTGAACAACGAAATCGGCGTGGTGCAGGACCTAGCCGCCCTGGCGGCGGTGGCGAAACGCGCCGGCGCGCTGTTCCATACCGACGCGGCCCAGGGGGTCGGCAAGGTCCCGCTCGACGTGGCCGCCATGGGCATCGACCTGATGTCGATCAGCGGCCACAAAATCTACGGCCCGAAAGGCGTGGGCGCGCTCTACGTACGCCGGCGGCCGCGGGTGCGGCTGGCGCCGCTGTTCTCCGGCGGTGGGCAGGAGCGCGGCCTGCGCTCCGGCACCCTGCCGGCGCCGCTGATCGTCGGGCTCGGCGAGGCCGCGCGCCTGGCGCAGGCCGAAATGGCCGCGGAAGCCCCCGCGCTGGCGGCGCTGCGCGACCGGCTGGCGGACCGTCTGCAGACCCTGGTACCCGGGCTCGCGGTGAACGGCAGCCGCTCCGCGCGCGTCGCCGGCAACCTGAACCTGACTTTCCCCGCCGCCACCGCCGCCGACCTGATGGCGGCCGTACCCGACCTCTGCGTCTCGACCGGCTCGGCCTGCTCGTCGGCCGAGGTGGAACCGTCCTACGTGCTGCGCGCCCTCGGCCTGTCCGCCGCCGCCGCGGCGCGCACCTTGCGGATCGGCATCGGACGCTTTACCTCCGCGGCCGATATCGACTTCGCCGCGACGGCCCTGGCCGAAGCACACGCGAAACTGGCAAACGCGACAGATCGAGGCCCCCCCGTCTGATGCCCAGCATGACTTTCATCGAGCGCGACGGCACGACACGCGTCGTCGACGCCCCGCTCGGCCTCTCCGTGCTCGAAATTGCGCACAAGCACGGCGTGGACATCGAAGGCGCCTGCGAAGGCTCGCTGGCCTGCTCGACCTGCCACGTGATCGTCGATCCGGCCTGGTCCGGCAAACTGGCGAAAGCGACCGAGGACGAGGAAGACATGCTCGACCTCGCGTTCGGACTGGAAAAGACCTCGCGCCTGGGATGCCAGATCGTGATGACCGAGGCCCTCGATGGGCTGGTCGTGAAACTGCCGGCGGCGACGCGGAATTTGCTGAACGAGTAAGGTAGAAGGCGAGGGTAGAGCCCTCGCCTTCTGGCTTTATGGGAACACCGAATGCGTGTGTTGGTCGCGATGTCGGGCGGGGTGGACAGCAGCGCGGTGGCGGGGTTGTTGGTCGAGGCCGGGCATGAGGTCATCGGCGTTACGTTGCAGCTTTACGACCATGGCCTGGCGATGGGTCGCAAGGGCGCGTGCTGCGCGGGGCAGGACATCCACGATGCGCGACGGGTGGCCGACCGTTTGGGCATTGCGCATTACGTCATCGATGCCGAGGCGCGGTTCCGTGCTGCGGTGATTGCCGATTTCGCCGACACCTATGCGCGCGGGGAGACGCCGGTACCGTGCGTGCGCTGCAACCAGACGGTGAAGTTCACCGACCTGGTGGCGCTGGCCGATGATTTGGGGGCCGAGCGGCTGGCGACCGGGCATTATGTGCGTCGGGTGGATGGGCCGGGGGGTGCGGAGTTGCATCGGGCGGTCGATCCGGGGCGCGACCAGAGTTGGTTCCTGTTCGCCACCACGCGCGCGCAGTTGGAGCGGTCGTTGTTTCCGTTGGGCGGCATGGTGGACAAGGCGGCGGTGCGGGCGGTGGCGGCGCGGCTGGGATTGCCGGTGGCGTCCAAGCCGGACAGCCAGGACATCTGCTTCGTGCCGCAGGGCGACTATGCCGACGTGGTGGCGCGGTTGCGTCCGGACGCTGTGGAGCCGGGCGAGATCGTCACCGCGGAGGGCGAGGTGGTCGGCCGGCATGCGGGCATCGCGCGCTACACGGTGGGCCAGGGCAAGCGGCTGGGTGCGGCGGGGCAGGGCGGCGGGGTGCGGCGCGTGGTGGTGGCGTTGGACGGGGCGCGGCGGCGTGTGGTGGTGGGGCCGGCGGGCGGCGGGACGCATCGGCTGCGGTTGCGCGAGGTGAACTGGCTGGGGGAGCGGCGGGCGTTGCCAGGCCAGGTGAAGTTGCGCGCGCGCGACGAGTTGCGGGCGGCGGAGGTGGTGCCGACGGCTGACGGCGCCGAGGTGCGGCTGGAGGCTCCGGCGTTGCCGGCGCCCGGGCAGGCCTGTGTGTTCTACGACGGCACGCGGGTGGTGGGGGGCGGTTTCATCCGGCCGGCGGTGCCGGATGGCGATTGACGGCGGCGGGAGGGAAGCGGTATTCCCCGCGCCTCCGCGGTGGGATGGCGGCGTAGCTCAGCGGTAGAGCAGGGGAATCATAATCCCTTGGTCGGTGGTTCAAATCCGCCCGCCGCTACCATCCTTCCCAATGAATCCAAGCGCTTATCGGCCCTTTGCTCCGCTGGAGCTATGGCTGCAAGCCAGCACAGCGCTGGCACGGCTTCCGGCCGGTCACGCATTTTCAACGGCTTAGCGTTAAGCTGGAGCCCGCGCTAGCACACTCGCCAGCACAGGGAGCCAGTTCGTGACGGGTAGTGCACTACGGCAGCAGGGCAACCAACCGTTGCGCTACGCCTATGGCTCCGCGCCCCGGCCTCTGAATCCACCGATCCTCTGCGTCTGTCAGATCACGTCAAGACTTCCACAAATAACCGAACCGACTTTGACTCCCGCCCCCAAGCTCCAGCCTACGATTTGGGCCGCTGCCATGGGGGGTTATCAGGCCAGCGGCTGTGATGCGCCCTGTCCACGGTGAAAGCGTGCCAACCGCCGTTTCGTCTTGATCGCCAGCGCTGCAGCGACTCCCGCGCCGAGTAGGGCCGAGAGAAGCCAGTTCTGCCAGCTGAAGAAATCCGCCGCGCAAAGCAGTGTCCAGGTGCTGTAGGGCACCAGAAGGAAAGAGTTGGTGACCAACCCGGGTGTGTAGGAAAGTTTCTCACCCTGGAACAACATGGTATGTGTCACGTTGTTGATAAGCAGCTCGAACCAGATCATGGAAACGCCAACCCACGGGGCAATCGGCGCCAGGATCGCCCCCAGGATGATCAGGGGCCAGGCAATGACGATGTTGACCTGAAAGACGTATCCCTCATCCAGGGGAAAGTCGGGATCGCTCTCCGAGGCGAGGGGCGACTTCAGGTTGATGTATTCTTTGAAATTGAGGGGGGAAAGGACATACTCTTCCGCCTCGTGGAACATCAACAGCGGCAAATGAAGCCACAGGAGCCATTGGAAGGGACTCAGGGTGGGCTTGAACCATATTAGGACAACCACGAACATAGGCGCCAACAACAAGGTCGCGCTCTGCCAGACCCGGTTTATTCTGCGGAAGTTCATGGTTGCCTCCCGGCCGCCTGCATTTCCTGCGGCTTTGGTGGTTCCCTCTGGTTTACTGGGTCATTGATCCTGGTCAAGAGCGGATAGTGGCGCAAAGCGGGCAACCGCTGCCGGCACCATCGCCGCAGACCGGTAGCCACATCGAGCTGTTGTTCCCTGACTGGTCTCTAAGCACGACGGACATCCGCTAGCGAGCTTGCTGAACGTGCAGACACCACGCGTTTGCAGACGCGGCTTGCAACGGTTACGTCCGCGCGCTGACTTCCGCCTTCGGACTGGACCTCCATGGTGACCGCGACTCCCGACAGCGTCGGCCCCGTCGCCGCCTATGCTGCTTTCTCGGTCAGCTACGTTTGAATCGCCACCGACAACGGCTCCTGGAGCACCGCCGGCTGCTGGTGGAATGTCACCACCGGCGAGTATCCGGCCACCAGCGCCCCGGGCGGCAGCGACATCGCCACTCTCGTCGGCGACCCGAACGTCTACCTGACCGTCACCGGTCCAGGGGCGGCGGCAAGCCTGCTGGTCAACGGCGCCATCCGCCTCGCCGGCAGCTTCACCACCGGCACGTTCGAGGTCGCGGCCAGCGGGGACAGCGCCGTCGTCGATATCCTCGCGGGCGGCCTGGTCAGCGTCGGCACATCCCTTGCCGTCGGCGATAATGGCTACAGCGGCGCCATCACCATCGAGGCCGGCGGCACGCTGATGCTGTCGGGCACCGGCAGCGTCCTGGTCGGCGGCGGCGCGACCTCCAGCGGCGCGATCACGGTCACCGGCTCGCAGGCCCGGCTCGATGCCGCTGCCGCCGCGCTGGTCCTCGGCAACGCCGGCACCGGTTAGCTCGCCGTCATCCAGGGGGCGACGGTGGGGGTGGGCGGCCTCAGCCTCGCCCTGCTGTCCGGCGCCGTTGGCAGCGCGACGATCGACGGCGCCGGCTCGGCGCTGCTCGTCACCGGGAGTGCCGCCGGCGTCGCCATCGGCACCAGCGGCAGCGCCAGCCTCGTCGTCAGCGACGGCGGCAGGCTCGGCGATGCCGTCGGGATCGGCGTCGGCACCGGCGCCGGCGGGCGCGGCACGCTCGACATCCGCTCCGGCGGCGTCGTTACCTTCGGCACCTGGCTTTCCGTCGGCAACGCCGGCGGCAACGGCGCGGTCACCATCGAGTCCGGCGGCACGCTGGCGATGTCGGGCAGCGGCAGCGTCCTGGTCGGCGGCAGTGCGTCGTCCGGCGGGGCGGTCGTGCTCACCGGCTCGCAGGCCCGGCTCGATGCCGGCGGCGCCTTGGTGACGATCGGCGGCGCCGGCACCGGCACGTTCAGCGTCACCCAGGGAGCGACGGCCCTGGTGGGCGGCCTCGACCTCGGCGGGCAGGCCGGCGGCTCCGGCACCCTGACGGTCAGCGGCACGAACGCGCGGGCCGCCTCCGCCAACGCGGTGGGGTAGGCCCGGGCGGCACCGGCACGCTGAAGGTGCTGGCCGGCGGCTCCGTCAGCGCCGCCACCGTGCTGCATGTCGGAGCTGGCGCCAACGGGAGCGCCGGGTCCGCGCGCGGCAGCGGCGTGGTGATCGTCAACGGCGGCGGCGCGATGCTGTCGGTCGGCACCAGCCTGGTGGCCGGCGCCGCGGCGAGCGGCACGCTGGGCGTCGGCACCGCCGACCTCAGCGTCACCGGCGGCGGCGCGATGCTGGTCGGTAGCAACGTGGTGCTGGCCGGTGCCGCGTTGCTGACGCTCGGCGCCAGCTCGGAGATCGAGATCGGCGGCAGCGCCAGCCTCACCGCCGGCGTCCTGCGGATCGACGGCAGCGGCACGCTGGCCGGCAGCGGCACCATCAGCATCGCCGGCACGCTGGACAACGACGGCACGCTGGACGCGGCGGGGGGCGTGCTGTCGATTATCGCCGCCACCGTCAGCGGCGGGGGCAGCTTCGCCATCGAGACCGGCGCCACGCTGGACATCAGCGTCGGCAGCTTCGCCGGCACCATCGTGTTCGCCGGCAGCGGCGAGGTGGTGTTCGCCCACGCCACCGCCGGCATCGCACCGAGGTTCGATTTCAGCAGCGGCGGTGGCACCATCGACTCCGCCGACGCGCAGGCCACCAGCGCCAGCATCAGCGGCAGCAGCCTGATCATCGGCGATGTCGGCACCTTCCAGTTGACCAGCACGCTTCCCGGCAGCGCCAGCGTCGCCGCCGACGGGTCGGTGGTGGTGGCCTACTTCGCCGAGGGCACGCGCATCCTGACGGCGGATGGTGAGGTGGCGGTGGAGAGGTTGCGCGCTGGCGACCCTGGTGGCGCTGGCGCGGTCAGGGGGGACGCTGCCGGTGCGCTGGATCGGCCATCGGCGGGTGGACTGCCGGCGGCATCGGCGACCGCAGGATGTGCTGCCGGTGCGGGTGAAGGTTGGCGCATTCGGAACGGGCCGGCCGCGCCGCGACCTGGTGCTGTCGCCCGACCATGCGGTGCACGGCAGCGCCCTGGCCGACGGACCGGCCGTGCTGGTGCCGGTACGCTACCTGGTCAACGGCGCGACCATCGTGCAGGAAGCCGCTGACGCCATCAGCTACTTCCACGTCGAGCTCGACCGCCACGACGTGCTGCTGGCGGAAGGCCTGCCGACGGAGAGCTATCTCGACACCGCCAACCGCTCGGTCTTCGCCAATGGCGGCGGCCCGGTGGTGTTGCATGCCGATTTTTCACGACGGGTCTGGGAGGCGCGGGGCTGCGCGCCGCTGGTGCTGGAGGGCGCGGTGCTGGCCGGGCTGCGGCGGCGCCTGCTGGAGCGGGCGTCGGAGCTGGGCCACGGCGCCACCGCCGATGCCGGGCTGCGGCTGGAGGTGGGCGGCGCGGCGGTGGAGCCGCAAGCCTGCGGCGACACCCTTTACGTGGCGCTGCCCGACGGGGCGCGTGAACTGGCGCTGCTGTCGCGCAGCTTCGTGCCGGCCGAGGTGCAGGCCGCCGCGTGCGACACCCGCCGTCTTGGGATCGCGGTGGCGTTCGACGAGGCGCCGGTCGCGCTGGATGGGCCGCGCCTGCTGGACGGCTGGCACGCCGCCGAGGGCGGCTGGCGCTGGACCGACGGCACGGCACGCCTCGATGTTCGCGTCGCCTGCCTGGTGATGCTGCGCCTGGCGCCGGTCGGCGCCTGCCGCTACTGGCTGGCGGCGGTGGCACGGGCGGCCTGAAGCGGTCGGTCCGGGCCGCAGGTCAGGGCTGGCGGAACGGCTTGCAGTTCGTGACGGTTGCGCCCGCCGCCACCGTCCTGCACCGGTTGGATCGTTCCTGCTGCTGCCGGCGCCCCATCCCTGGCGTGAGATCTCGGCGCCGGTTCCCGAGCCGGACTGATCCCGCCTTACAGGCTGGCGCCCGTCCGCATCGCCAGCAGCGACTGAATGCGGTCGACGAGGTGGGCCACCCGCACCGGCTTGCGCAGCAGCGAGAACGACCCGCTCACCGCGCCGCCCACCGCGAGCACGGCGCCGTCGCCGACATAGCCGGTCAGCAATACCGCCGGCAGCCCGGGGAACTGCACCTGGGCCGCGCGAATGACGGCGAGCCCGTCCATTCCCGGCATCGCCAGGTCCGTCACCAGCACGTCCACCGTCTTGCCGCCGCCGAGAATGGCCAGCGCATCCGCGCCGTTGCGCGCGGTCAGCACGCGGAAGCCCACGTCCTCCAGGTGCTCCGCGATGGTCTCGCGAATCAGGTCCTCATCGTCGACCACGAGGACGACGTCGGGCTCCGCCCCGCGTGCCGCGCCGCGCCGGGGCAACGCCGCCTCGGCGCGCGGGGCGGCGGGTTCGAGCGGGGTTGCCTCCGCCACCGGCAGCCACAGCGTGACGGTGGTGCCGACGCCCGGCACGCTGTCGATGCCCAGCGCACCGCCGGACTGCTCCGCGAAGCCCTTGACCATCGGCAGGCCGAGGCCGGTGCCGGCGCCCACTTTCTTGGTGGTGAAGAACGGCTCGGTGGCGCGCTTGAGCGTCGCGGCATCCATGCCCGTTCCGGTATCGGCGATGCTGAACCGCACGTAGCGCCCGGGCAGCAGCCCGGTCGGATGCTGCGCTGCCCCGGCGGCGACGGTTTCGTTGGCGGCGGCCAGGGTCAGCCGGCCGCCCTTCGGCATGGCATCGCGGGCGTTGGTGGCGAGGTTCACCAGCGCGCTCTCAAGCTGTCCCTTGTCGGCCATCAGCGCCTGGCAATCGGGGTCCGCCTTCACCTCGACCTCGATGGCGGCGCCCAGGGTATGCACCAGGATGACCTGCAGGTTGTTCAGCAGGGCGGTCGCGTCCAGCGCTTCGGCGCGCAGGTCGCCGCGGTGGCCGAAAGCGAGCAGGCGCCGCGTGATGGAAGCGCCCCGTTCGGTCGCCTCCAGCGTGACCCGCGCCAGCCGGCGGACGGCGGCGTCGATGTCGGTGCGGCGCTCGATCAGCGAGGCGGCCCCGCCGACGGCCTGCAGCACGTTGTTGAAGTCGTGCGCGATGCCGCCGGCGAGCTGGCCCAGCGCCTGCATCCGCTCGGCCTGGGTGGCGCGCGCCTGGGCAGCCTCGCGGGCGGCGATTTCCGCGTGCACGCGCACTTCCAGGTCGTCGCTCAGTCGGCGCAGCGCCGCTTCGGTTTCGCGGCGTTCGGTCACGTCCATGACCAGGCCCACCATGCGCACGGGCTTGCCGTCGGCGCGATGCACGACCGTGCCCTTGGCGTGCAGCCAGCGCGTCTGGCCATCCGGGTGCTGCACGCGATATTCGGTATCGAGGCGGAGCGTGGGGTCGGCGACGGCGGCATTCATTTCCGCCCATAACCGCGCGCGATCCTCGGGGTGGATGTTGGTGTCGTCGGCCCCGCGGATAATGCCGTCGGGACGCGGCTCCAGCCCGTGCAGCAGCCAATGCTCGTCGGACCAGATCACGGTGTCGGTTTCGAGGTCCCAGTCCCAGATGCCGAAGCCGGCCGCCTCGCGGGCCAGATTGAGGCGGGTTTCGCTTTCGCGCAGCGCGGCTTCCCTGGCCTGCTGGGTCGCCGCCATGCTGTCCAGCGCCGCGGCAAGCCGGCCGAATTCGCCGTTGCTCGCGAGGATGTGGGTGCGCGCGGCGAAATCGCCGTTGCGCCAGCGATCGGCCACGTTGAGCAGCCGGTTGAACGGGCGGCGGATCAGCCGCCAGCCCACCAGCGCGGTCATCGATAACGCCAGCCCGACCGCGCAGACCATCAGCAACAGGGCGATGCGATCGGCGTGCGCGGCCGAGGCGAAGGTGGCGACCCGGTCCAGCCCGACCACGATCAGCAATCCCTTCGGGTCGGCGCCGGGGGGCGAGTAGCCCATGATGCGCTCGCGGCCATCCCGGTCCGTCAGCTGCGCGGAACCGACCGCGTGCCCTTCCAGCTGGAAGCGGTTAGCCGGCGGCATCGGTTGCCCGACGGTTTGCTGCGGGTCGGGGTGGCGGGCGAGGGTAATGCCGTTGCGGTCCATGATCGCCACGGAGGCTTCCGGCGGCAGCGCCAGGCCTTCGAGCTGCCGGTCCAGCCAATCGATGCTGAACGCCAGGGAAACCACGCCCGCGATCGCCCCGTCGCGATTCCTGAACGGCTTGGCCAGGTGAAGGCTGCGCTGGTGGGTGACCTCGCCCACCACATAGTCGCCAACGGCAAATCCGCCGGTCTGCAAGGCCAGGCGAAAATGGCTCCGCGCCGATGAATTGGTGGTCGGAATGATCGGGCCCGGCGCACAGATCGTGCGCCCATCGAGGCTGATGACGGCGGCGGAGACGTAGCGCGGCTGTTCGCGCAGCACGTTGGCGAGCAGGCGCTGGCAGCGCACGGAATCGGCGTCCTGCAAGGCCGGGGTGGCGGCGATGCCGCTCAGCAACTGCTCGGCGCCCTCAAGGACCCGTTGCTGCTCCCCGGCGACGAGGCGAACGAGGCGCAGCGCCTCGTCCTCCATGAAATGTTGGCGGGTATGGCGGGCGTCGGCCTCCAGATAGGCCTGGACCGCCAGCGATGGCAGTACCGCCGCAGCAACCACAAGCAGGAGCCTAGCCAGAAGGCTTCTCAAGCGGACACCCCACTCGGTACGGACAAACCAGAAACGCGCAACCCCGGGCAGGGTACAACACTTCATTGTTGATCTGGGCCGAACTTCGGCTCGCACGCCCAAAGTCGGAGGTCATTTTTTCGCGAGCCGGAGCAACCCGGCATGCGCGCCCGACCTGGGCGGCCGGTAAATCGAGACCGCCGCAAACAAGGGCCACCGGCCAGGCGCGTCTGGCCGGTGGGGAGCGAAGCCTCGCTCAGCCTTGGTTCTGCGCCACCTGCACACCCACGAACACGGCCTGCCCGTCGCGGATGACGCGCAGCGCCAGCACGTGGTCGGGACTGTTCATTGCCGAGCGGATTTCCCGCGTCGCGTCCGACGGCGAGGCAACCGGATGCGTGCCGACGCCGACGATCACGTCGCCGGGCTGCAGCCCCGCCTGTTCCGCGGCCGATCCGGGCTGCACGTTGCGCACCACCGCGCCGCGCGTGCCGTCCGGCAGATCGAGCTGGTTGCGCAGGTCCGGCGACAGCGGCGCCAGCGCCAGACCGAGTTCCGCATGGCGACTGGCACCGGTTTGGGACCCGTTGCTGGCCACTTCGTCGCCGGGCAGTTGCGCCACCTTCAGCGTGACGTCCCTGGTCTGCCCGTCGTGCAGCACGGTCAGGCGCGCCTCCTCGCCCGGCTTGATGGCGGCGATGTCGAGCGCCAGCGTGCGCGGATCGGACACCTTCTGCCCGTTCACGGCCTGGATGACGTCGCCCGGCTCCAGCCCGGCCTGCCGCGCGGGACCGTCGCGAGTGACGCCGGCGAGCAGCGCACCGCCGTTGTCCGCCACGTGCAGCGCGCGCGCGGTGGCGCCTTTCAGTTGCTGCGCCTGCACGCCGATATAGCCGCGCGTGACATGGCCGCTTGCCGCGAGCTGGGCGGTGACGTTGCGGATCATGTCGGAGGGAATGGCGAAGCCGATGCCGACCGAGCCGCCGGTAGGCGACAGGATCGCGGTGTTCATGCCGACCACCTTGCCGTCCTGGGTGAACAGCGGTCCGCCGGAGTTGCCCTGGTTGATCGGCGCGTCGATCTGGATGAACTGGTCGTATGGGCCGTCGCCGATGTCGCGGCTGATCGCCGAGACGATGCCGGCGGTGACGGTGCCGCCGAGGCCGAACGGATTGCCCATTGCCACCACCCACTGGCCCGGCTTCACATCCGCCGAGTTGCCGAGCTGGATGTAGGGCAGCGGATGGCCGGCACTGACCTTCAGCACGGCGATGTCGGTGCGGGCATCGCGGCCGATGACCTTGGCGTCCAGAGTGCTGCCGTCGTCGAGCGTGACGGTGATGCTTTTGGCGTCCTTCACTACGTGGTTGTTGGTGACGATGGTGCCGCCGGCGTCGATGATGAAGCCGCTGCCGCGCGCCTCCACGGCCTGGCGCTGCGGCTGCTGCGGGATCATCTGGCTGAACGGGAACGGGAGTTGCGGCTGGCCCTGCATCTGGCCGCTGTCGCCGCTGTCCGCGCGCAGCCGGTTGGTGATGGTGACGACCGCGGGCTTGACCTGGATGACGAGCCGGGTGAAGTCGGGAAGGATCTGCGCGGGCGCGGCGCTGCCCGGCGGATTGACCGCCACGCCCGCGGTTTCGGCGGCCATGCCGGCATGGCCGAAGCCGTAGCCGCCGAGCGCGGTGCCCGCGAGCAGCAGCGAGGCGAGCGCGGTGCGCCGCCAGGCGATGCCGCGATGCGGGGAATGCAATTGATTGGTCATGAGTCCTCCTGCTGGGTCTCGGGGGGAGACTGGTTTGCGACGCAGCCGCCGGAACCTGGATGGCACCGGCATGGGAG
>CAIMEK010000572.1 GCA_903839965.1 uncultured Acetobacteraceae bacterium
CGCCTCGCGAACGTCGGAATTTTCGGCGAGGTACCACTTCGGGTCAAAGTACGGATTTGGCCGGCGCCCTTCGAGAAAGCCGAAATCGAAAAAATGCTCGAGCGCGTCGACCCCGGCAGCCGCGACGTCCTGATAGGTTGAAAGGTAAAAGGCCTCATCAAATAGACCGGATTCTCGCAGACTCCGCACCTCATACGCACGCTCCTCGGCAGCATCCATATTGCGTTCGGTCTGATAGGGTGGCGTATCTTCGACACGCTCCGACGGCATTGCCGCGGAGTCGAGATGCGCATCGTAGGGGCCAGACAAACCCGTCTCAGATTGCTGCACTTTCGAGGAATTCGTCAAATCTTCAAGGAAACGCGACATTGGACCTGAACTCACTAGCGCCCTTCTCGCCGGCACTAACCGTCAGGCAGGCGCCGTTTGTGTCGAGGAAGATCATGTGTGGATCGCATGGTGCACCGAACCAAGCACTTAGTGGACGAACCGCTTCGTCACATCCCGCTTCGTGCCAAGGAAAAAGCTGATGGTTTGGCCGCAGCGGTCAACCACTCGATTAAACTAGCCGCAATGTCCCTACCCTCTGGCTATCATGCAACGACTAAGGCCTAACAGATTCAGCCTCAGCATGCAAATTTTTCGTTGGGTCGGTGCCTACAGAGGTTCCTGTCGCAGCTTCGTGGCCGTTTGTCCGAAGCCAGTTACAGTCTACGGGCCTCCAGAAATTATCCGGCTAGACCCGGATTATTCATGGGGATGGCAGAGTTGAGTGACGGGCGCTGTACAAGCCGTTGAAAACGTGCATGATTCTGGTGTCGAGCCCGAGTCACCACGCGGCAATGGAGTGGGCGCCCGCCATGACGGATGGTACCGGAGTTCTGCCTGGGCTGCCAGCGGTGTGCGGCAAGCCGGTGCACATCGCTGCCGACCGGGGGCGGCTGACCTCCGATGCGGGCGTGCTGCTGTTGGCCGAGCTCGAACGCCGCCTCGGCATTGCCGAACGGTTGGCCGCGTGCGTTGACGACGCGCGAAGGTGCGACGGTGCGGCACTCGATCGCCGAGATGATCGTAAGCCTCCGGCGAAGCTTTCGATTACCCACAAAATCAGCCTGGACCGACGCGAATCGGCCGTGATTCCTTGTCGGGCACCGAATTTTCTGAAGGTAGGTGCCCATGGCCGCTGCATCCGAGCAATGGTGGGAGAAGGAGCTGGCTGGATGCAGTTTCGCCGACACGCGTCTCAGGCAGCGTTTGCGCAAGCTCATCGAACGGATGTGCGGTGCGATCGGAGCGAGCCTGCCGCTGGCGTGCCAGGACTGGGCCGGCACCAAAGCTGCATATCGCTTTTTCTCCAACGAAAGGGTCGGCGAGGATCAGATCCTTGCCGGGCACTTTCAATCGACGCGCGAGCGCTTCGCTGCGGCGCCGGGTACCATCCTGGTGCTCCAGGATACGACGGAGTTCACTTACCAACGCGAACGGTCCGCGGCGATCGGCATCACCTGTCAACGGGCACCGAAGTTTCCTTGATTGTGGGCGTTTAAAATTCCCTAGGTTGGCGGCGGATATGGCATCGATAGCGAGCCATATTGGGGATCGGTTGGCTGTTTAGTCGGGGGGCGACCTCGCCGTTTTGGTGGCGGTGAGTTGACGACGGTGTTGGTGCGGAAGTTTTCGGGAAGGAAGGCTGTGTGCTCTCGCATGCGGTAACTTGACCCCTCGATTTGAATGACGACGGCGTGATGGAGCAGGCGGTCGAGCAGCGCGGTGGCGACGACGGGGCTGCCGAAGATATCCCCCCATTCGGCGAAGCCGCGGTTGGAGGTGAGTATCATTGCGCCCTTCTCGTAGCGGGCGTTGACCAGCTGAAAGAACAGGTTGCCGCCGCCGGGCGTGACCGGCAGGTAGCCGATCTCGTCGACAACCAGCAGCGAAGCGCGGCAGAGGAAACGGATGCGTTCGCGAAGCGTGCCCTCGCGTTCGGCCTTGGCGAGTAGGACGACGAGGTCGGCGAGCGCGATGAAGTAGACGAGCCTGCCGGCACGCACCGCCTCTACGGCGAGCGCGGTCGCAAGATGGCTTTTGCCGGTGCCGGGCGGCCCGAGCAGGTGGATGACCTCGGCGCGAGCGATGAAGTCGAGACCCGCCAATGCCATGATCCGATTGCGATCGAGCGACGGCTGGAACGTGAAGTCGAACCCGGCGAGCGTCTTGACCACGGGCAGGCGCGCCATGCGCAGCGCCGCCTTGATCCGGCGGTTTTCGCGCAGCGACAGTTCCTCCGTGAGCAGTTCGTCGAGTGCCTCGATGCCGTCGATCTGGCCCTGTTCGATCCGGCGTAGGGTGGCATCGAGCATTTCGAGCGCGCGCGGCATCTTCAGGCCGACGAGACTATGACGGATATTGTCGACCCGCGAGGATGGGGTGACGGGCGTCATGGCCGACCTCCGGTCGCCAACTGGCCGCCGATTGCATCGTAGACGGCGAGGGAACGCAGCGGGACATGATCGCCGATACGCCCGATGGTGACCCCGGCGGCGATGCCAGTCCGCGGCCTTGCGCCGCTACCGCCGGTGCGATGGCTGCGATCGCTGCGATACTGTTTGCGCCCTTCGAGGACGGGGTGCTCGGCGACGACGTTGCCGAGGTCGAGAATGCGGATCAGGTCCGGGAGTTGCTGGACTTCGACGACACGGCGAGTGCGATCGGGCACGCTGTAGTAGTTGCCGCCGACGGCGACGAAGCCGTCGTGGCTGACCCGGCGCTCAAGCTTGAGCACGGCGCCGAAGCAATGCTGTGGCAGCGTCTGCAGCTCGGGCTGCTCGGCGGCGAACGCCTCGGCGACGACGCGCTGGGTCGTGCCATGGGTCCGTACATTGGCGACGGTGTCGAGCCAGTTGGTCAGTTGAGAGTTGAGATCGTCGAGGTTGCGGAAGCTGCGTCCGAGGAAGAAGTCCTGGCGGATGTAGCTGAACGGCCGCTCGACCTTGCCTTTGGTCTTGGCCCGGTAGGGTCGGCAGGCACGAGGCTGGAAACGATAGTGCCGCGCCAGCGCCAGCAGCGAGGGGTTGTAGACGATATGACCGGCATCATCCTCGCCGGTCACCGCGGTCTTCATCCGGTCATAGAGGATCTCGATCGGCACGCCGCCGAGCGCGGCGAACGCCTGGATGTGACAGCGAAGCAGCGTCTGCAGGTCCTGGTGCAGGACGAAGCGCGCGAAGATGAAGCGCGAGTGGCCGAGCACCAGGCTGAACAGCCAGACGATCCGGCTGGTGCCGGGATCGTCGGCGAAGTCGACGACGAAGCGGGCAAAATCGACCCGCGCCTGGACCCCCGGCGGCGTTTCGAAGCGCACCTCGTAGGGCTTGGGCCCCTTCTGCGGGCGGATCGCGGCCAGGTAGCGCTTCACCGCGGTGTAGGCACCGGCATAGCCGAGCTCCCGGATCTCCCGGGTCAACCGCGTGGCGCTGAGATCGGGAAAGGCGGTCATGCGCTCGCGTAGAAAATCCAGATACGCCGCCAATTTGCTCGGCCGCCCAACCGAGCGTGGCCCATAGGCGGTGGTCAGGGCCACCCGATTGCGCAGACCCGGCACTGCTTCGAGGAAACGGACCACCTCGTCGCCGCTCAGCACTACCGGCAGGCGTTGCGGCTCGCGCGCTGCGACGATGAGTTGATTGGCGTCGGGCCGGCCGAGTGTGACGCCATAAAAAAAGCGCAGGGCACTGACGATCTGGTTGATGTGCGACCACGACCGTTGCTGCGCAATCAGGTGTAGCTGGTAGGTACGCACGTCCTCGGGTCCCAGGCGGTCGGGCGAGCGAGCGAAATGGCGGCTGAACTTGGCGACCGCGTAGATGTAGGATTGCTGCGTCGCCGGCGAGAGGTTGCGGACAGTCATGTCCTCA
>CAIMEK010000573.1 GCA_903839965.1 uncultured Acetobacteraceae bacterium
CTGCCCGACCGGCTCTCCCGCGACGATGCGGCCTATGTCGCGCCGCTGCACCAGGAACAGCGGGAGTTGCTGTCGCAGCGCCGCAATCCGTATTTCCGGCACGCCGAGGCACAGTACTGGCTGGCCCGGCGCGACGGCCGCGACGTCGGCCGGATCAGCGCGCAACTGGACCGGCACCTGGCCGAACCGGTCGGCCATTTCGGCATGCTCGCCGCCGAGGACGACCCCGCGGTGTTCGCCGCCCTGCTCGGCGCCGCCGAGGCCTGGCACCGCGCGCGCGGCGTCGGCCGCCTCAGCGGCCCGTACAACCTCTCGATCAACGAAGCGCTCGGCGTGCTGGTGCGCGGCTTCGACACCCCGCCGATGCTGCTGATGGGCCACGACCCGCCCTATGTCGGCCCGCGGCTGGAGGAGCAGGGCTACGCCCCGGAGAAGGACCTGCTCGCCTATCTCTACGACACCGCCACCGACCTGCCCGCGCCGATCCGCCGCATGCTCGACCAGCGATTGCCGGGGAGGCTGGCGGTGCGGCCGCTCGACCTGTCGCGCTATCGCCAGGAGGTGAAGGCGATCAGCGAGGTGTTCAATGACGCCTGGGCCGACAACTGGGGGTTCGTGCCGCTCAGCGAGGCGGAAACCGACCAGCTCGCCCGGCAGATGCGCCACTTGCTGAACGAACGGCTGGTCTGGTTCGCCGAGTTCGACGGCCGGCCGATCGGCTTCATCGTCGCCCTGCCCAACCTGAACGAGGCGATCCGCGATCTCGGCGGCCGGCTGTTGCCGTTCGGCTGGGCGCGCCTGCTGTGGCGGCTCAAGGTGGCGGGCGTGCGTTCGGCGCGGGTGCCGCTGATGGGACTGCGGCGCAGCTTCAGCCGCGGCCTGCTGGGCAGCCTGGTGCCCTTCCTGCTGATCGACGCGGTGCGCCGCGAAGGGCTCCGGCTCGGCGTGCGCAGCGTCGAGCTGTCGTGGATCCTCGAGGACAACGAACCGATGGTGCGGATCAACGAGGTGATGGGCGGCATCGCCTACAAGACCTATCGCATCTACGCCAGGACGCTGGCGTGACCCCGCATCGCGGGCTGGGGGTGCTGCGTACGGAGCGGTCGCAGATCGGCTTTTTCGTTGTCCTCGCCCTGGTTCTGCGCATCGGGCTGTACCTGGCGTTTCCCGGCCGGGTGCATGCCGACGAAACGTTCCAGTATATCGAGCAGGGCCACCGGCTGCTTGGCCAGCCCGGCATCGTTCCCTGGGAATTCGTCATGGGCGTGCGCTCCTGGGTGCTGCCCGGGATTGTGGCGGGGCTGCTCTGGATGGCCGGGCTGCTCAGCGCCGATCCGCTGTTCGCCATCGAGATGGTGAGCGTGGTGTTCGCGGTACTCTCGGTGGTTGTCGTCGTGCTGGCCTATCGCTGGGGCGATGCCAAAGGGGGACGCGCGGCGGCGATCGCCTGCGCCTGTCTCACCGCCACCGAGGTCGACCTGGTCTACCTGGCGCCGCATCCGCTGGCGGACACGATCGCCGCGCCGCTGCTGTTCGCCGGGCTTTACGTGGCCGACGTGCACGGGGCAACGCCGTCCCGCTGGCGCTTCGCCGCGGCCGGCCTGCTGCTCGGGGGCTGCCTGGTGTTTCGGCTACAGCTGGCGCCGCCGATCGTGGTCGGCGTGCTGCTGCTGGGCGGGCGGCAGCTGCGCGACCGGCTGATCCCGCTTTGCCTTGGCGCCGCCGTGCCGCTGCTGCTTTCCGGCCTGCTCGACTGGGCGACCCTGGGACGGCCGTTCCAGTCGATCTGGCTGTATTTCTGGGTGAACGCGGTCGACGGCGCGGCGGACAAATTCGGCACCGCACCGTGGTATCGCTATTTGGAGTTCTTTTTCAGCGCCTGGGCCCCGTTGTTGCTGCCGGTGCTGGGGATGGCCGTGCTGGGGGCAAGGCGGGCGCCGGTGCTGGCCGCCGTCGCGCTCGCCACCGTGGCGGCGTTCTCCATGGTCGGCCACAAGGAGTACCGGTTCCTCTACCCTGCCTTGCCGCTGATCGCGACGCTGGTGGGCCTCGGCTCGGCCGAGGTCGCCGGTTTTGCCGCCCGCCATCTGCGCGGCGCGCGCATCGAGGCGCGCACGCTGGGGTTCATGCTGGCGCTGTTCTGGGCCGCGGTATGGGCGGGGTTCGGCACCTTCGGACCCGGGCGGCTCTACTGGCCACGCGGCACGGCGATCATCGAATCGATGCGGATCGTCAACGGCGATGCGGCCGCCTGCGGCATGGCGGTGGAGCCAGCCGACCGCTGGGCGGTGGGTGGCGGATACTCGGCGATGCGGCCTGGCATCGCGCTTTTCGGCTACCGCACC
>CAIMEK010000574.1 GCA_903839965.1 uncultured Acetobacteraceae bacterium
CATCCCGCCGGCGTGAAGTCGGCCCGCGCGCGGATCGAACGGCGGCATCCGCATCACCAATATGTTCGGGCGCGATCCGGAGCGGTTCGGGGCCTTGTTCTGCACCATCCCGCTGGTGGACATGCGCCGCTGCAGCAGGCTGCTGGCCGGGACCCGGACGACCCGGCGGACTGGGCATTCCTGCGGCACATTTCCGCCTGTCACTCGGTAACGCCGGGCCTGGCCGCGCCGCCGATCCGGTTCGCCACCGCGAGGCGCGACGACCGGGGGCATCCCGGCCACGCCCGCAAGATGGCGGCGAAACTGCAGGCCATGGGCTGCCAGGCGGCGTTTTTCGAGCTGGCCTCCGGCGGGCGGCCACGGCTACGGCGAGGACAACCGCCAGCGCGCCCTGTTCACCGCGCTCGGCTGCGCCTTCCTGCGCGACGCCATCGGCTGGCGCCCGGCCGAGCCCTGAGCGACAGCCTCCTGCAAAGAAAACCCCGCCAGATCAACGATCTGGCGGGGCGAGGCTACAGGGAGGCTTCACGTCTGGGAGACGTAAGGGGTCATCCCGACCCCTTTTCCCGCCCGTCACCAGGCGGGAACCCCGGCATCGCCGCGACAGGCCGCGACGACGCCGCTATCCGGTGCCCGATTACCTATGTGCCGGCGCGGAGCCCAACCACTCCCGATTTTCAGGGCCGGCCATGCCCACTCCGCATGCCACTGCAGCTTCAGCCTGCAATGCGCTGAAATTGCTCCAGAACAGCTACGGCGTCGGAGACGTTCAGTGCGGGCGTTCGGCCAGCCGCGCCAGCAGGAAATCGCGGAATACCGCGACCCGCTTCGAATTGCGCAGCTCCTCCGGGTAGACGAAGAACACGTCCACCTTCGGCGCCTTGATGTCCGGCAGCACCCGCACCAGCCCCTCGCTCGCGATCGCCATGTAGTCGGGCACCGCGGCAATCCCCAGGCCCGAACGGATGGCCATCAGCATGCCGTGCAGGCTGTTCACCTCCAGCACCGCCCGATGGATGTGGCCCGGCTTGCGGCCGACCTCGCCCAGCCAGTTCACGTCCTCGACCGGCGGCCGATAGGTGCCGAACAGGATGAGCCGGTGGTTCTCCAGGTCCTCGGGCCGGGTCGGCGTGCCGTGCTGCTTGATGTACTCGGGGCTGGCGCACACGTGCCATTCCATCGACAGCAGGTGGCGCTGCACCAGGTCGGGCTGCTTGGGCGCGTGCATGCGGATCGCCACGTCGGCTTCGCGCATGGCCAGGTCGAGGTCGCTGTCGTCGAGCAGCAACTGCATCGTCACGTCCGGGTACTGCTCCAGGAAGGCGTGCAGGCGGGGCGCCAGCCAGGAGGCCCCGAAACCCATCGTGGTGGTCACCTTGAGGCGCCCGGCCGGCTTCTCCTTGCTCTCGGTGAGCAGCGCCTCGGTCATCGCCAGCTTGGCGAACACCTCGCGCACCGTGCGGTTCAGGCTCTCGCCCTGCTCGGTGAGGATCAGCCCGCGCGCATGGCGGTGGAACAGCGGCACCTGCAGCGCCTCCTCCAGCGCCGAAATCTGCCGAGACACCGCCGATTGACTCAGGTTCAAGACGTCGCCGGCATGCGTGAAGCTGCCCGCCTCGGCCACCGCGTGGAATACGCGCAGCTTGTCCCAGTCCATGTGTTGGCCACCCCTGCCCGTCCGATCGCTATCGGCCGGTCAATTGTTTTGCCCTGCCCCCCGGTCCCAGCGCCGGAGAGCCCGATCGTTTCAGTCCGCCGCCATCGCCGAGTCGGCACCCTGAGCGGCCAGCCACTTTTCGGCTTCCAGGGCCGCCATGCAACCGGTTCCAGCAGCCGTTACGGCCTGTCGCCATACCTTGTCCTGCACGTCGCCGGCGGCGAACACGCCCGCAACCGACGTGCGCGTGGTGCCCGGCGCCGTCATCACGTAACCGTCGTCGTCGAGTTGCACCTGGCCGCGGAAGATTGCCGTATTCGGCGTGTGGCCGATAGCCACGAACACGCCGTCCACGTCCAGCCGGCTTTCCGCGCCGGAGGCGACGTCGCGCAGCCGCAGGCCCGCCACGCCGGCCGGCTGGCCCGCGGCCAGCACCTCCAGCACCACGGCGTTCCAGACCACCTTCACCTTCGGGTTGGCGAACAGCCGGCGCTGCAGGATCTTTTCGGCCCGCAGGGTGTCCCGTCGGTGCACGAGGGTGACGCTTTCGGCGTGGTGGGTCAGGTACAACGCCTCCTCGACCGCCGTGTTGCCGCCGCCGATGACCGCCACGCGCTGGCCGCGGAAGAAGAACCCGTCGCAGGTCGCACAGGCCGACACCCCGAACCCCTGCAGCGCTCGTTCGGACTCCAACCCCAGCCAGCGGGCCTGCGCCCCGGTGGCGAGGATCACCGAGTCGGCCAGATAGAGATCGCCGGAATCGGCCACGCAGCGGAACGGAACCGCGGAAAAGTCCGCCTCGGTGATGAGGTCATGGATGATTTTCGTGCCGACATGCTCGGCCTGGGCCTGCATCTGCTCCATCAGCCACGGCCCCTGGATCGCCTGGGCGAAGCCGGGGAAATTCTCCACCTCGGTGGTGATCATCAACTGCCCGCCGGGCTGCAGACCGGCCACCAGCAAGGGTTGCAGGCCCGCGCGCGCGGTGTAGATCGCCGCCGTGTAGCCGGCCGGGCCGGCGCCGACGATCAGGACGCGGGTGCGATAGGTCTCAGGCATCTCTCGGGAATCCGCCGCTTTCGGTTGGCAACCATATCGGCGGCGCGCGCGTCGACACAAGGCAGCATACGTCTCCACCCTTGCCAGCGGGTGCTTGTGCAATAATATTTCGTGGCTCCGCTACCCTTTGGCAACGGCGCAACGGCATTCACCCACCCGGACCCGCCGGGAAAGGCGCCCCGAGATGAAACCGCACATCGAAACCCCCGTCCTGGACGCCATCGACCGCCGCATCCTGGCAGAACTGCAGGAAGACGGTCGGATGACGAACGTCGAACTGGCCCGCCGGGCCGGCATTTCGGCCCCGCCCTGCCTGCGCCGCGTGCGCCGGCTGGAAGAGGCCGGCATCATCCGCGGCTACCACGCCGATACCGACCCGCAGTTGCTGAACTGGGAAATCACCTTCTTCGCCATCGTCGGACTGGAGAGCCAGAAGGAGCTGGTGCTCTCCGGTTTCGAGCAGATGGTGGGGGACTGGCCGGAAGTGCGCGAGTGCCACATGATCCGCGGCGGCGGCGATTTCCTGCTGCGACTCGTGGCGCGCGATACCGCGCATGAGAATGCGTTGACCCAGCGGCTCACCGGATCTGCCCATGTCAGCCGGGTGCAGACCTTGCAGACCATCCGCACCAGTCGTCACCTGACGGGCGTTCCGTTCTGAGCGAAACGGATCGTCGCGCGGAGGCGTCCGGCGGATCCGGCGTGGTGGTGCTGATCCTGTTGCTTTCGGGATTGACCCTGCTCCGCCTGATCGTCGCGGCGCAGACTCCGCTGGCCCCCGACGAGGCCTATTACTGGGTGTGGTCGAAGGCCCTGGCGGCGGGCTACCCCGATCACCCGCCCATGGTGGCGCTGTGGATCCGGGCCGGCACCGCGCTGTTGGGCGACAACGAACTGGGCGTGCGCCTGCTCAGCCCGTTGGCGGCGGCCGCGGGCTCGGTGCTGCTCTGGCGCGCCGCGGAGGACCTGCTGCCCGGGCGGGGAGCGGGCTTGCCCGCGCTGGTGCTGGCCAACGCCACGCTGCTGTTCGGCGTGGGCACGGTGACGATGACCCCGGACACGCCGTTACTGTTGTTCTGGACGGCGGCCCTGTTCGGTTGGGGACGCCTGCTCGCCACCGGCCGCCGGGGCTGGTGGGGGGGGGTGGGAGTGGCGGTCGGGCTGGCGGCGGCCAGCAAATACACCGCGCTGCTGATGGCGCCCGCGGTGCTGCTCTGGCTGCTGGCGGTGCCGTCCCTGCGGCCCTGGCTGCGCCGACCCGGTCCCTGGCTTGGCGGGCTGGCGGCGCTGGCGGTGTTCGCCCCGGTGCTGGCCTGGAACGCCGGCCATGACTGGGTCAGCTTCCTCCGCCAGGGCAGCCGGCTGGGCGACTGGCGGCCCGCGTGGGCCTTGCAGTTTCTCGGCGAGTTGCTGGGCGGACAGATCGGCCTGGCGACGCCCGGGCTGGCGCTGCTGTTCGGCGCCGGGTTCGTGGTTGCCCTGCGCCGGGCCCGGGCGCGCGAACCGGGCTGGACCCTGCTGGCGGCGCTGCTGGTGGTGCCGACCCTGGTGTTCGTGCAGCACGCGCTCGGCGACCGGGTGCAGGCCAACTGGCCGTCCGTGCTGTATCCCCAGGCCGCCATCGCCGCCGCCGGCCTTGGCGCTCGCTGGCGTCGGCTGCGGGCGCCCGCGGCGGGGCTGGGCTTCCTGGTGACGGCGGTGGTCTGGGTGCAGGCCGTCATCTGGGCCCCGGTGGTGCTTCCCAACCACTGGGACGCCACCCTGACGCGCCTCGGGGGCTGGCAGCCACTGGCCGACGACGTGGCGCGGCTTAGCCGTGCCGGGGAGGCGGAGTATGTGGCGGCCGCCAATTACAGCCAGGCCGCGGAACTGGCCTGGTACCTGCCGGCGGATATGACCGTGCTGGCGCTGGGCGCCCGCTGGCGCTGGCTCGACCTGCCCGACGCCAGCAGATTCGCCAATGGGCGCAGCGGGCTGCTGGTGCGCCCCGACCGCGGCGCCGATCCGCCACCCAGCGCCGATTTCGCCCCCCCGGAACCGCTGGGCCGGCTCGACCGCGCTCGCGAGGGCATCGTGGCCGAGCACGTCCGCCTGGATCGTGTGGTCGGCCGCCCCGGGCCGGCGCCGATCGTGTTCCTGCCGCGCCGACGCTGAGCGGCCCGGGCCTACAGCCCCCTGCCCCGCACCACCGCCTGCATGCCGAAGCGCCGGCGCAAGGCATCGATCGCCTCCTGGGTGGCGACCCGGCGGGGCACCTGGGGATCGGCAAGGTCCGGCTGGTCGGCCAGGCGGCCCGGCAGCAGCGGCTGGGCGCCGATGCCGATCAACCGAAATGCGGTGCCGTCGACTTCGTGCGCCAGCATCGTGCGCGCCGCCGCGAACAACAGGTCGGGCAGCCGGGTCGGCGCATCCAGCCGATGCGTCCGCGTGCGCGGCACGAAGGCGGCGGTCTTCAGTTTCAGCACCACGCCGCCGGCCGCGAAATCCTCGCCGTGCAGCCGGTTGGCGAGCTTTTCCGTCAGCCGCCAGAGCTGCCGCTCCAGCTCGGTGCGATCGGCGATGTCGGTCACGAACGTGGTCTCGGCGCTGATCGACTTCGTTTCGCGCGCCGGATCGACGGCACGGGCGTCCTCGCCGCGGGCGCGGCGGACCAGCGCCGGGCCGTCGTCGCCGAAGCGCGCGCGCGCCGCCCGGTCGGTGAGTACCTGCAGATGGCCAAGCCTGGTAATGCCCATCGTTTCCAGCTTGCGGGCAAAGGCCGGGCCGATGCCGGGCAGCAGGCGGACCGGCTGGGGCGCCAGCACCTCGGCGGCCTCGACGCCGATGACGCAAAAGCCGCGCGGCTTGTCGCGGCCCGCGGCGATCTTCGCCAGCAGGGGGTTGGGCGCCAGCCCGATCGACACGGTGATGCCGACCTCGCGCTCGACCGCGCCGGCGAAGCGCGCCAGCACCACCGCCGGAGGGGCACCGTGCAGCGCTTCGGTGCCGGCGAGGTCGAGCACCGCCTCGTCGATGGACAGCGGCTGCACCAGCGGCGTGAGGTGCTCCATCAGGGTGCGGATCTGTCGGCTGGCGGCGACGTATTTGGCGAAATTCGGCCTGATGACGACCGCGTCCGGGCAGGCCTTCAGCGCCCTGAACATCGGCATGGCGCTGCGCACGCCCTGGATGCGGGCGATGTAGCACGCCGCGGCGACCACCCCGCGCACGCCGCCGCCAATGATGACGGGTCGAGCGGCAAGCTCCGGCCGGTCGCGCTTTTCCACGCTGGCGAAGAAGGCGTCACAGTCGACATGGGCGATGTGCAGGCCGAACAGCTCCGGATGACGCACGATGCGCCCGCCGCCGCAGGCCGGGCAGAGCGGCGCCTCGCCCGCCACCGCCGCGCAGTCGCGGCAGAGCGCGGCCACCGCTCAGGCCGCGGGGGCGGGCCAGAGCCAGGCAGCGCCGCGCACGCCTGAGGAATCGCCGTGCATGTTCTTCACCACCGGCGTCTGGACGAGGTCGGAGAAGACGTATTTGGGCAGCAATCCGGGCAGTTCGGCGTAGAGATGGTCCATATTGGACAGGCCGCCGCCCAGCACGATGACGTCCGGGTCGATCACGTCGATGACCACGGCGAGGCCGCGGGCGAGCCGGTCGACGTGGCGGGCAAGCGCGGCGGCGGCACGTTCCTCCCCGGCGGCGGCGCGGGCCGGGATGCCGCTGGCGTCACGCGCGTCGGGGCCGTCGCAGTCCTTGGCGAGCGCGGTGCCGGAAATGCGCGTTTCCAGGCAGTTGTAAAGGCCGCACCAGCAATGCGCGCCGGGCAGCTCGTCGGGCCGGGGCCAGGGCAGCGGGGTGTGGCCCCATTCGCCGGCGATGCGGTGGCGGCCCGACAGCACGCGGCCGTCGACGATAATGCCGCCGCCGCAGCCGGTGCCGATGATGACGCCGAACACGCAGCGCTGGCCGGCGCCGGCGCCGTCGGCCGCTTCGGAGAGGGCGAAGCAGTTGGCGTCGTTTTCCATCCGCACGTCGCGGCCGAGGGCGCTGGCGAAGTCGCGGTCCAGCGGGTGGCCGTTCAGCGCGACGGAGTTGGCGTTCTTCACCAGGCCGGTCGCGGGGCTGATGACGCCCGGCATGCCCACGCCGACGCTGCCGCTGCCGCCGAGTTGCGATTCGAGGCCGCGAACGAGGTCCACCATGGCGGCCACCGTGGCATCGTAGCCGTGCGGGGTGGGAATGCGGTGGCGCAGACGGAGGTTGCCGTCGGGGGCCAATGCGGCGGTTTCGATCTTGGTGCCACCCAGGTCGATGCCGATGCGGTAGTCGTATGTGGGTGAGTCGGTCATTGTTGAATATTGCCCTGGGATGGCGGAGCACTCAAGGACGAGCCGACGGAAACCGACGGATAGAGTCCGGCGCCGAAGGCGATCGCGGGGTCGGCGGGAGGCCGGGGCTGGGCGAGGCAGCGGGGAAGGCCGAAGGGTGCGCAGCAGGGGAATTGGGCGAACGATTTATCGCGCGACGATGCCGGCGAGGAAGTCGTCATCCCACGCGGCGAGCGTGCGGCGCAGCCGCACCCAGTCCTTGCCCGGCGCGCGCCGGATGAGGTTGAGCGCCATGTGTTCGACCGGGGTGAAATTGGCGGGTGCGTGATCGATCCGGACACGGCATTCGTGGTCGCGAAAGATCATGTCCATGATCCAGTGCAGGCTGTTCTCGATGCACCAATGGTTGCGAACGATCGGCCCCATGGCTTGCGCCAGCAGAAACGGCGACGTGCTGTAGAAGCGGGTCTCGACTGCGACCTGGCCGAGCGCGAGGCGCTGGCGCGCGGCGAAGGCGGACACCATGTGGATCAGGCCGTTGACGAAATCGCTCTGGGTTGATGGCACATGGCGCTTGGGCGGCAGCGGCAACGCCAGCCGGAAATATTGGTGGGCCGGGCGGAGCTGCCGCGCTCACCGGGGCACGTATTCCATGACCGACTGCAGGCGGAGCTGATCACCGCCGGGTTCGACAGCCATGTGGCAGGGCTGAGCGCGCCCTGTTACGCATCGCGTCGCGGTTGTCCGTCGCTGCCGCCGGGCCGCTACTTCCGCATGCTGCTGGTTGGCTGCTTCGAAGCCATCGACAGCGAGCGCGGCCTGGAATGGCGCTGTGCCGACAGCCTGTCGCTGCAGGAGTTCCTGCGGCTTGGTGAGCGTGATCCGGTGCCGGAGCACTCCTGGCTGAGCCGCACCCGCTGCCGGACGCTCCTTGCCGGCATTGGCTGCCACGCGAAGCTGCCGGGCCGGAAAGCGATGCAGCCCGGACAGACCGCGCGCAGGATGTTGGCTGGCAATAAAGCGAGCCGGGTGGCGGAATCGAGCGCGCCCCGGATGTCGCGGGCGAGGGCCAGCGTAAGCGCCTCGGGCGGCGCACGCGCCCGGCCGGAACGGGAGGCTGCCGTGTCACAGGCCAGCAGCGTGCGACGTCGCAAAACCATGCGGGCCCCATCCCTGGCGCCGGGTTCCGCAATCGGGTTCCGCAATGTGCAGGTGGCCCGGAATTTCCGCGCGCACCGACAGCGAGGCGCCAAACCAATAATGGCGCCCCGCTTTCAGTTCTTTCGTCAGCTACTTCTTGGCAGAGTAGGACTCGCCGGCGAACGCTGCCCTTACGGCCTCCGCCGTTGTCGCCTTTCGAAGCAACTTGAGCTTCTTGTCTTCGTCGGCCAGCTTCGCCTTGGCGTTGGCGACCACCACTTCCGCCTTATCGGCCGGGAATTTCACGGCGCCATTTTCGTCCATGTGAATGATTTCACCGGGCGCGACATCCATGCCGCCCACGGAAACCGGCACATTGATCGCCTGCACTGCCATTTCGCCATGTCCGGCGGTCACGCCGCCGAGCAGCATCTGGAAGCCGAGGCGGCGCACCGCGTCGATGTCACGGGATGGACCGTTCGACAGCAGACCGACGCAGCCCAGGGAACGCATTGACGTCACCATGAGTTCGCCGGCCAGGCCCGCCCTCACCAGCAGTCCTGCGGGCCACTTCTGCTGGATCACCAGGATCGTCGGCTTGGGGGCGGCGTACAGCGCATCGACGACATCCATGAACGTCATGCGGCTGGGGAAATTCGGATCAGGCAACCCGAAGACGCAGGTAACCGCGTGCCCGACGACTGCCCCGAGTTCCGGATAGAGGCAGCGGATGGATGTGTCCGTGTACCAATTCTCGGTCCAGGGATTGTAAAGTCCGAGACAGAGCGGATCGCGAGGATACGTTGCGACGACATTGGTGATCGTCGGCGTATCGATTTTGCGCAATTCGGCGAATGTTGTTTTGTCGATGGGTGTTGCAGCCATGGCGTAAGCCTCCTAGCGGCGTTTCAGCCGGTTCCTGCCGGTTTCATGTAGTTCAGGCCAACTCAAGCGCCCGACAAGTCAGCGCGGCGCGAAATCAATTTGCTGACCTTTGGACTCGTTTCGACGCATGTCAAATACAATTTTCCCCTGGCCCAAACAAGACAAGGACTCATCGCCGTCGGCGGCCGTTACCTGGTCCCGTGGGTCGGCGCCGTGCGGATGCTCTCCGGGCGCCGCCCGGTTTTGCGGCGTTCAGCCCGGGCGGCTGCCGGCGCGACGGGGGGCGCCAGGCTTGGGCGGGGGGGACACCAGTGGCCCGATTGCCTGCTCGATACGTGCCTGGTCCGGACGCTCGCGCCGAACATGGCCTTCGAGTGCGCGGCGCATCGCCAGCAGGTGCGCCGGCGTGGTCCCGCAGCAACCACCAATGATGCGCGCGCCGGCATCAACGGCCAGCCGGGCGTACTCCGCCATCACCTCGGGCGTGCCGGAATAGGTCATTCCAGCTTCCGTTGCATGGGGAACGCCGCAGTTTGCCTTGGCGATCACCACGGCATCCGGGTTGGTCTCCGTCATCGCCAGCACCGAGCAGAGCAGGTCGGAGGCGCCGACGCCGCAGTTGCATCCGATGCCGTGCGGTGCCGGAGTGAACGCGCCAACGGTCCGGAGCATCGCCGCCGGCGTCACGCCCATCATGGTTCGCCCGGCGGTATCGAAGCTGGCGCTGACCGTGCAGGGCATGCCGACACGCCCGGCGGCGGTCGCCGCGGCTTGCATTTCCTCCAGCGCCGACATGGTTTCGATCCATACCAGATCGACGCCGCCCTCGCGCAGCCCCTCGATCTGTTCGACGAACGCGTCCACCGCCTCATCTTCCGTGAGCGAACCGAAAGGTTCCAGCAGCTCGCCCGTCGGGCCGACCGAGCCGGCGACGATCACGCGGCGTTCCGACGCATCGGCGACAGCGCGCGCGTTGCGGGCGGCGAGCAGGTTCAGCTCGCGCGTGCGGTCCTGCAGCCCATGCATCGCCAGACGGCGGCGGTTGCAGCCGAACGAGTTGGTCAGAATGATATCGGCGCCCGCTTCGACAAAGCTCTGATGCAGGCGGCGAACCCGGTCGGGGTGGTCGGCGTTCCACAACTCGGGCGCCGCCCCGCCGGCCAGTCCGGCCTCGAAAAGATTGGTGCCGGTCGCGCCGTCCGCGAGCAGCCACTGGCGGCCGTGGAGGAGTTCCTCGATCATGTGTCCCATCCTTGCGGCCCGCCCGAGTGGCAACCGCCCGTGCAGTGTCAACGCCAGCCGGGGCGTTGTCCAGCCCCGCCGGCCCCGCGGACAGGCGGGTTGCAGGAATTCGGCGCTGCCGCGGTGCCGGCTTTCCACTGCCTGCCATGTTGGATAACATCGACTGAACAGGATGCTGCGTCAGGGGCAATCATCCCGGTTTGCGGTTCGGTTGGACGGGTATCCCAGGGAGACATGGGGCAATGACTCGCAAGGAAAGAATGCTGATGGCGGTGCGGGGCGAAGTGCCCGACGTCCTGCCGTACGCCCCCCGCTTCGACCTTTGGTACAGAGCCAACTCCTATCTGGGCACGTTGCCGCCGCAGCACCGCGGCCGGACGGCCGATGCGATCGCGCGTGCCGAGGGCTGGGGCCTGCACAAGATCATCCCCGATTTCCTCCCCGAGGGCAGGCCGGAGGACACCATTCATCGCGGCATCGGACTGTTCTCGCTGCGGGAAAACGGCTGTCGTATCCGCATTTCGCCAAAGGTCGAGGTGCAGAGCCGCCAGGAAGGGTCCACCCGCCACGTCGAATACCACACGCCGCTCGGCAGCATCGGGGTTGCGGAGGTGGTCACCGAGGAGATGCGTCGGGCCGGGGTGTCCGTCACCTGGCTGAAGGAACGCGCCATCAAGCGTATCGAAGACTACCGCGTGCTGGCATACATTTTCGAGAACATCGAGGTGTTGCCCGACTACGCCCGCTATGCCGAGTGGCAGGCCGAAATCGGCGACGATGGCATCGCCTGTCTGATGGGCCCATCGGGCGCGTCGCCCATGCAGCACATTCAGCGCGATCTGCTCGACGCCACGGATTTCTTCATCGAGTACCGCGACCACCAGAAGGAGATGCGCCATCTCGCGGAGGCCATCGGGCCGGTGCTTGAGCAGATGCTTTCGGTGGTGGCCGGGTCGCCGGCCGAAGTGGTTCTGTGGGGCTCGAACTTCGACGAGATGATCACCTATGCGCCCTATTTCGAGCAGGAGATCTTGCCCTGGCTGCACAAGGCCGGAACCGCGCTGCGTGCTGGCGGCAAGGCGCATCTGTGCCACTGCGACGGCGAGAACCTGGGCCTGCTCGATCTTATCCGTGCAGCCGGCATCGGCGTTGCCGAGGCTGTGTGTCCTTTCCCGATGACCAAGGTTACGATGGCCGAATATTATCGGCGCTGGGGCGACAGCATCACGATTTTCGGCGGCATACCGCAGAGCCTGCTGCTCGAGGAGACGGCTTCGGAACAGGACTTCAAGGATTATCTGGACGGTTTCTTCCAGGATATCGTTCCGGGCACCCGGATCATCGTGGGCATCGCCGATACCACGCCGCCCAACGCGGTGTTCGACCGCCTGATCCGTCTTGGCGAACGGGTGGAGAAGGCGGGGCGGTTGCCCCTGGTCAGTACCGGCGTGTATCGGGAAGTCGCCGCAAGAACCGCGTCCGTCCCGGCGCCGCAGCTCGTTGCGGACCAGGTGTTGCACGCGGTTCAGAACGCCGTCATCGACGGAGATCGAGACGCCATCCGCCTGCATATCCCGGCGCTGCTGGGCCAGGGCATGAATGCCCACGCTATTCTCCACGAAGGCGTCATCCCGGCGATGAACGTGGTGGGGCAGCAGTTCAAGGGCGGCGAGCTGTTCATTCCCGACGTTCTGCTGGCCGCGCGCGCCATGAGCGAGGCGATCCGGCTTTTGGAGCCGTATCTGTCCAGTGGCGAGCGTTCGGCCCGGGGCAAGGTGCTGATCGGCACGGTGCATGGCGACCTGCACGACATCGGCAAGAACCTGGTGGCCGCCATGCTGCGCGGCGCGGGGCTCGAAATCATCGATCTTGGCGCAAACGTCGCCACCGATGCTTTTGTCGAAGCGGTGGCGTTGCACCGGCCGAACGTGCTGGCTCTGTCGTCGCTGTTGACCACGACCATGCCTGAAATGCGCGAAGTGATCGATGCGATGAAAGCAGCCGGGCTGCGCGAGAAGGTCCGCGTCGTGATCGGCGGGGCGCCGGTCAATGCCAAATATGCCGCCGATATCGGTGCCGACGGTTATGCTGGCGACGCCAGCGACGCGGTTTCGCTTGTCCAGGGATTGCTGGCAGGGTAGAGGCCGGTATAGGCGAGGAACGAGTGCATGCGCCTCCAGTTGATTGGCTGTGAGATCCTGCTGCGCGAACTGTGCGACGCGATCGTCCATTCGTCGCACCGCGTCGATGTGCAATTCATGCCGAAAGGCCTGCATGATCTGGGAGGACCCGAGTTGCGAAAACGGCTGCAGGCCGCCGTCGATGCCGTGGACCCCGCTGAATATGACGCTGTGGTCCTGGGCTATGGCTTGTGCGGCAACGGCCTGGCCGGATTGGAAGCGCGGGAGCTGACATTGGTCGTGCCCCGAGCCCATGACTGCATTACGCTGCTGCTCGGCAGCCGCACTGCCTATTGCCAGCATTTCACGACCTACCCCGGCACCTACTATCGATCGGTGGGATGGAACGAGCGTGGGGAGGCGATTCAGCAGCAGTTGATGGGCATGTCGCCGCATCGTGCCTCCCTGGAGTCGCTCATCGAGCGCTATGGCGAAAGCAATGGGCAGTATCTCTTCGAGGAGTATCGGCGCTACGAGCAATTCTACAGCAGGTTGGCTTACATCGAGAACGGCCTGGAGCCCGATGCCAGTTTCATCATGAGCGCGCGGGAGGAGGCCCGGGAAAAGAACTGGAGCTTCGAGATCATCAAAGGCGAACTGACGATCTTTCGGCGCCTGCTGGCTGGTGAATGGAACGAGGAGTTTTTGATCGTTCCGCCGGGTTACCGTATTGAAGTTTCGTACGATGACGACATCGTCAAGGCAGTCCCGAAAGAAAATGACGAACAAAGCCCGCATTGAGTTATCGCCGCTCGGAGCCTGTTTCGAGACGGATGTCGGCGCTTCCCTCGAAACTGCCCTGGCACCCTATGGAATCGAGTTCCCCTGCGGTGGCGGCGGGACCTGCCGTGGGTGCAGAGTACGCCTGATCGAAGGTAGTCTTGCGGTCGGCCCGCAGACGCAGCGGGCGTTTACGCCGGACGAGCTGGCCGCGGGTTGGCGGCTGGCCTGCCAGGCCAAGGTCGAGGGACCGCTCACGTTGGAGGTGGCGCAGTGGGCCTCCCCCGTGCTGGGCGATGATTCCCGCCTTGTCGTCGAACCGTCTACCGGCACCGGCATTGCCATTGATCTGGGAACCACGACGCTGGTTGTGCAGCTCGTCGACCTGGCCAACGGCAAAGTGCTGGCCGTCAGGACGGCGCTCAATCCACAAGCGGCGCATGGAGCCGACGTGATGAGTCGCATCAGCTTTGCGCTCGACGGCGGGTCGCAAGTGCTGAGCGGCGCCATCCGGAACACTCTCGGCGAAATGATCGCCGGCTTGCCGGGCAGCGAGTCCGTCCGGACCGTGATGATCGTCGGCAACACGGTGATGCACCATCTGTTTTGCGGAATCGATGTCGAGCCACTGGCGCATTTCCCGTTCCTTCCCTTGACAGAGGGTCAGCAGGACCTCGCGCCCGGGAGCCTTGGCTGGGATCTTCCGCCGCAGGCGAGGGTGCACTTCCTGCCCTGCCTGGGGGGCCTGGTGGGCAGCGACGTCCTGGCCGGCGTCGTGGCGACGGGAATGGCGGAGAGCAGCCGTCTTTGCGCCCTGATCGATCTTGGTACCAACGGCGAAATCGTGGTGGGCAATGCCGAACGGCTGTTGTGCGCTTCGACCGCTGCCGGGCCGGCGTTCGAAGGGGGCCGGATCCGCATGGGCATGCGTGCGTCGGCCGGAGCCATTGCCCGCGTTGGTGTGGACCAGGGTCAGCTGCAGTGCCTGGTGTTGGGGGACGAGGCCGCCCGCGGCATTTGCGGGAGCGGTCTGGTCGATGCCGCCGCGGCTGGGTTGCAACTCGGCGCGATCGCCGGGAACGGTCGATTGACCGGCGGCGCGAAAGTCTTTCCGTTGCTCAACGGAGTCAGCATCACCCAGGCGGACATTCGCGAGTTGCAGTTGGCCAAAGCGGCCATTGCGGCTGGGTTGCGCATTCTCACAAGGCATTGGGGGGCCGATCTCGACGCGCTTGATACGGTCTATCTTGCCGGAGCGTTCGGCAACTACCTCAACGTTATGAGCGCGCGGAGCATTGGACTCATCGAGGTTGATCCGGGGCGCGTCAAGCCGGTCGGCAATACCGCCCTTCGCGGGGTCAAGATGCATCTGCTGACGGCTTCGCAGCGTGACACCCGGATCTCCGGTATTCTCTCTCGTACCGAGCATCTTTCGCTGGCCGCAGATCCGCGGTTTGAGGAGATATTCGTCGACTGCCTCGCTTTCGTGGACGGTTAGGGCCTGAGCCTGGGCAACCGAATCGGAAGGAAAGAGTCGGGCGGGCGTTGAGCAACTCGGCGGACGGATGCGTCGTGCGGGTGGCGGTGGCAAGCCGGCGATCAAGACGCAGCCTGGGATTCTGGCCACCTGGAACGAGTTGGTGCAGTCGTCGGTTCGCGGCGATCCCGAGGCTGCCCTGCTGTGGGTGAGCAAGAGTTAACGCCTGGTGATGAGCCCGGCGGACATGCCGAACATCTCGGCCACGTGCTTGATTGCGGCGGACCTGTTGAAGCGCATCGGCTTCACTGTCGACCTGCAGGTGATGGACTGGGGCACGCTGATCCAGCGGCGGGCGAAGGACGTGGCGCCGGCGCAGGGCGGGTGGAACGTGGTGAGCACCAGCCTGAACGGATCAGGCGTCATGGACCCGGCCGGACATATCGGGCTGCGCGCGGACGGGCGCGCGGCCTGGGTCGGCTGGCCCACCAGCCCGGCGATTGAGACCCTGCGGGCGCGCTGGCTGGAGCAGGACGACCTGGTGGCGCAAAAGGCGGTGTGTCGGGACATCCAGGCGCAGTTCTGGCTGGACGTGCCGTACGTGCCACTCGGCGAGACGTATCAGCCGTCCGCGTTCAACCGGCGGCTGACCGGGATTGCGGCGGGATTCCCGTTGTTCTACGGGGTGCGGATGGGATAGCGGGCTCGGCGGGACCGGCAAGGGCAAACCCGCCCGGCCCGCCTTTGGCGCGGGGAGAAGCAAGGGTCGGCAGGGCAATCATCCGGCCGCCGTCACCTCGTCGAGCGGCCAGATCGGGCGGCGGAGGCGGGTAAAGCGGCCGCCGCGAAGAATGACCGACCCCAGGCCGCCGCCGTCCACGGTGATGATGCGGCGGGCGACGGGAGTGAAGGCGGCGCGGAAATGCTGGGCCGACTTGAGCACGATCGTGCTCTTGCGCGGCACGTCGATACCGAGAGAGGTGAGTTGCGCGAGGTCGGTGGCTTGGCCGTTGCGGGAGATCAGGGCGATCTCGATGCCGTCGCCCTCGCCGGTGCGCAGCATCGCGGACGGGCCGTGGTCCCGCCACACGCCTCCGGCCATCGCGCCGTAGGCGCGGAATCGGCCGTCGCTGAGGGTGACGACGCGGGCGGGCACGGTGATCGGGCCGCCGCCGGCCGCCGGGTCGTGGCGACCGCCCAGGGTTACGGCGCCCGTGTTGCCGACGCCAATGGCGATAGCCTGCTGCACGGCCGCCGGGTCAAAGATGGCGTAAAACGCAGCGTTCTGCAGCTTTGCCTCGATCATCGCGGCGAGCAGGTTGGTGGCGTCGCCATAATGGCCGGAGCCCGGGTTGTCGGTGATCTCGTTGATGACGAGGGGCGCAGTGCCGCTCTCGGCGGCCAACGCCATGGCCTCGGGGATGGGCGTCCAGCTCTGGCTGGTCCAGGCACGGTGCTCCCAGGCGTAGTCCATGAAGGAGTCGGCGATGGCCTGCCCGCGCCCGTCGGCGCCGTCGGTTGTCACGGCGACGGTCGGGCCGGCGTCATGGATATCGGCTGCGGTGAAGCCGGCATGCACGCTGATGGCCAGCGCCTCGCCCGCGGCCTCCAGCCCGTCTGCGCGGTCCAGTAGCTCGCGCATCGGGCCCATCTGGGTGCGGCCGCCATCGAGGCCGCGCAGCATGGGGCGCCTGGCCAGCGCGACGCGGGGCCGGATCTCGTTGCGAAGCGCGCGGTCAAGCAGGGCGGCGGCCTGGTGTGCGCGTTCGTAGTAGTCGATGTGGGGGTAGGTGCGGACGGCAATCAGCCCGTTGGCGTTGTTGGCCATCTGCGAGGTGACGTTCGCATGCAGGTCGAGCGTCACGACGATGGGCACGTGCGGGCCGAGAGCGGCGCGGAGACGGCGCAGCAGTTCGCCTTCCGCGTCTTCGAAGGAGTCGGTCACCATGGCGCCGTGCAGGTGCAGCAGGGCGCCATCGCAGCCCTCGGCCTCGGCCAGGATGGCGGTTGCCAGATGCTCGAAGGCTGCGTCCTCAACGGTTCCGGACGGGGTGGCCGCGGCGGCGATCGGGTGGCGGAGGGTCCACCCATAGGTTTCCGCAGCTTCGAACGTGGCACCGAGATGGGTGCGGGTGCCTCGGCGTTCGCGGGAGATGTCGCCGCCGCGGAGGATCGAAAAACAGTCGAGTGTGGTGGGAAAGCGGGAAAAAGTGTTCGTTTCGTGGGACAGGACGGCAGTGAGAACGGTGGGCATAGGGATTCCTGGCAGGGCAGTCCGTTGCAGCGGGGGGCTTGCAGATGCAGTTGCCCGGTAAGTTTGTCCCCCACCAGCCAGCCGCCCACACCGGTTTAATCAGGCGCACTCCGCGTCACAAGGGCCGACATCGACCGGCGTCATCGCGGAACCACTATCCCGTGAGCCAAATCAGTAGGTTGGGACGCCGATCGACATCCAAGCCCCGTGCCGATGCACAGACAGCCCACCGCCGGCGTGGCCGTGATCGCAGAGCGCGCTGCCATGATCCTGCTCGGCGCCGGCCTCAGCGACGGCCCCAACTTCGCGCTGCCCGCCACCGAATTTGCCAACGGCGTCATCGAGGTGGAGGTCGCCGCGCGGATCAACGGCAAGGGGCAGGCCGATGCGCGGGGGTTTTCCGAACCGTTACGAGAAGGCCGCCCCGGTGGCGGCGGAAAGCTGGTACCGGCTGCGGCTGGAGATGCAGGACAGCGCGGTTCGGGTGTCGGCGAACGGCGAACCGGTGCTGAGCGTCGACGACCTGCGTTTCCCCGGACGGCGCGGACGCCTGGGCCTGTGGGTGGACGACGGCAGCACGGGCTACTTTGCCAACCTGAAGGTCACCGCGAAGCCTTGAGCAGCGCGTGGGGTGCAATGCCGCTCGGCATTGCACCATCGCGGGTTGCCGGTCGGGTTTTGATCCCGACCACGCGGCAAACTTGCGGGCCGCCGCCGGGTGGATGAAGAATGTCGGCGGGAGGAAAAACAAATGTCGCTGCACCGCCGCTCCATGCTCGCCGCCGGCCTCGCCCTCGCGGCCACGCCGGCCCGCGCCGAAGACAAGCTCACCGTGTTCGCCCACCGCGTGCACAAAACGGTGGCCACCGGCGCCCAGGGCGGCGATATCACCGCCGCCTGGTCGAAAACCACCGGCGTCGGCGTGGAATGGGTCACCTTCGAAATCGCCCCGCTCGAGGAACGCCTGTACCGCGAGGCCTCGCTGCCGGAAACCAACGTCGACATCGGCTTCGTGCTCAACACCCAGGCCACCGAACGCATGGCCCGCCTGTTCGAGCCGCTCGACCCGTTCATGGCCCGCGCGCCCATCGAAGACCCGGGCGACATTTTTCCGGGTCTCATGCAAGGCATGAAAGTCGGCGGCACCCAGTACGCGATACCGTTCCGGCACGCCTCCTCGGGCCTGCACTACAACGAGGTGCTGCTGGCCGAACGCGGCTTCACCGCACCGCCCGCCTCGGTGGAGGACTTCATCGCCATGGCGAAGGCCTGCACCTGGCAGCGCGAGGGCCAGCCGGTGGTGGGCTTCGTCATGGGCGGGCTCGGCTACGCCGACATCATCGCCTTCGCCCGCGCCTGGGATGCCGACTACATCACGGCGGACATGAAGGTGGTGGCCAACCAGCCGCCGATGGTGGCGGCCATTACCGCCATGCGCGAGATGTACGCGGCCGGCGCCATGCCGCGCAACCTGGTCGCCATCAACGGCGAGGACGTGAACATCTGGATGCAACAGGGCCGCGGCGCCATGATCATCGGCGGCATGGGGCGCAACGCCATCTACAACGACCCGCAGAAGTCGCGCTTCGCCGGGAAGATCAAAACGGTGCCGTTCCCGGTGTCGCGCAGCATCGCCGGCAAATACAAGGTGGCGCCCACCAAGGTCGAATTCTGGGGCATGGCGATCCCGCGCGCCTCGCGGCACAAGGAACAGGCCTGGAGCCTGATCCGCGCCATGGCGAACAAAGAATCCACCCGCATGGCGGCGATCAACGGCAACGGGCCGGTGCGCAACTCCACCTACGACGACGCTGAACTGCGCCGCATGCTGCCCTACGCCGAGGCCGAGCGGCAGGTGCTGCTGGTCTCGCGCGTGGCCATCCCCGCCTTCGACAACGCCGCCAAGGCCGGCGACCTGCTGCAGGAGGAAGTGCAGGCGGCGGTGCTGGGCATGAAGCCGGTGAAACAGGCGCTCGACGACGTCACGGAGCGGGCCAGCAAGCTGGTCACCTAACACGGGACGGAAGCAAGGCGAGGGC
>CAIMEK010000575.1 GCA_903839965.1 uncultured Acetobacteraceae bacterium
CGCCGCCGCCGCTGGCGCCCGGGCGCGGCCGGCTTGTGCTGCGCCTTTGCCCCGAGGGCGAGCGGTTGGCGGCGACGCTCGGCGGATTGCGCGCGACCTTGGCCGGGCGGCCGGTGGCGGCGCCGATGCCAGGCATCGGCGCGCTGGCCGAGGCGCTGCGGGCGGCGCGCTACGGGGTGGCCGTGTGGTCGGCCGCGGCGCTCGATGCGCTGTGCATCGAAATGCTGTGCGGCATCGTCGACGACCTCAACGCCACCACGCGGTTCGCCGGGTTGCCGCTGGCCGGGCCGGACAACGTTGCCGGCGTGGTGGCGGCCGGCGGCTGGTGCTGCGGCTTCCCGCCGCGCACCGGGTTCGGCCGCGGGCGGGCCGAGCACGACCCGTGGCGGTTCGACGCCGGGCGCATGGTGGCGTCGGGCGAGGCCGACGCGCTGCTGTGGATATCTTCCATGTCTCCCACGCCGCCGCCGTTCGCGCGCAGGTTGCCGACGGTGGCGCTGGTGGCGCCCGGCACCGTGTTCGCCGCGTCGCCCGACGTGGTGTTCACGGTCGGCTGCCCGGGGCGCGACCACGACGCGGTGCTGCACGATGCGCGCCTCGGCACGCTGGCGGCGTTCCCGGCGACGGCCGCGAGCGCCGCGCCGTCGGTGGCCGCCGTGCTGGGGCGCATCATGGCGGCG
This sequence comes from uncultured Acetobacteraceae bacterium, assembly GCA_903839965.1. Classification (GTDB taxonomy): domain Bacteria; phylum Pseudomonadota; class Alphaproteobacteria; order Acetobacterales; family Acetobacteraceae; genus Rhodovastum. Next base: position 681 of record CAIMEK010000575.1, read on the forward strand.
CTGCCGTGCTGAGCGTGCTGCGCGGCGGGCGCGTGGTCGATCCCGCCAACGGGCGCGACGAGATCGCGGACCTGTGGTTCGCCGGCGGGCGCATGGTGGCGCCGCCCGGCGACGGGCGCGCCGAGGCAGAGCACGACGCCGCGGGCTGCGTGGTGCTGGCGGGCGGCATCGACATCCACTCCCACATCGCCGGCAGCAACGTGAACACCGCCCGGCTGCTGCTGCCCGAACTGCGGCGCGCGGACGGGTTCGCCGCGGCGCCGATCGGGGAGACGATCGGCCGGCTTTACGCCGCCATGGGATTCACCCTCGTGGTCGAGCCGGCGATCTCGCCCGATGTGGCGGTGCAGGCACAGGCGGAGCTGGCGGCGATACCCTTCATCGACAAGGCGATCCTGTGCGTGCTCGGCAACGAGGACATGCTGCTGCGCCTGCTCGCCGGCGGCGCGGGCGAGCGGGCGGTGGCCGATTACGCCGCGCGCCGGCTGGCCGGCAGCGGGGCCGTGGGCGTCAAGCTGATCAATCCGGGCGGCGCCGCCGCGTTCCGCGCCAATGTGCGCAGTTTTGCTCTTGACGACGAGGTGCCGGGCTACGGCCTGTCGTCGCGGCGGATCATCCGGGCCTTGCAAGGCGCGGTGCAGGCGCTTGGCGTGCCGCATCCCGTGCACCTGCACTGCAGCAACCTCGGCATGCCCGGCAATGTGGAGACGGCGCTGGCCACCATCGCCGCGGCCGAGGGCGAGCCGCTGCACCTGGCGCACCTGCAGTTCTACGCCTACGGCACCGAGGGGCCGCGCGGGTTCTCCTCGGCGGCGGCGCGGCTGGCCGAGGCGGTGAACGCCAACCGCAACATCACCGCCGATGTGGGGCAGGTGATGTTCGGCCAGACCGTGACGATTTCGTCCGACGTGCTGCGCCAGTTCGGCGCGCGCGGCCAGGCGCACCCGCGCAAGTCGGCGATCATGGAGGGCGAGGGCAACGGCGGCGGCATCGTGCCGTACCGCTACCGACGGACCAACTTCTTCAACGCGGTGCAGTTCGCCGCCGGGCTGGAGCTGTTCCTGCTGATCGCCGACCCGGCGCGGGTGTTCTTCACCACCGACCACCCGAACGGCGCGCCGTTCACCGCCTATCCCGACCTGCTCGCCCTGCTGATGGACCGCGAGCTGCGCGCGCGCTGGCTGGAGGGGCTGCCGGAGGAGGCGCTGGCGATGACCACGCTGCCGGGGATCGCGCGGGAATACGACTGGACGGAAATCGCCACGATGACGCGCGCGGCGCCGGCCGGGCTGCTCGGGCTGGCGGATCGCGGTCATCTCGGGGTGGGCGCGCGCGCCGACATGGCCGTGTATCGCCCGCAGGCCGACCGGGCGGCGATGTTCCGCAACGCCGCGCTGGTGTTCAAGGACGGCGCGCTGGCGATGCGCGAGGGGGCCGCCGTGGGCGGCGGGTTCGGTCGCGTGCTGCGCGTGCGGCCCGGCTACGACGCGGCCATCGAGCGGCGCTTCGCCGCGTTCTGCGAGGAGGCCTACGGGGTGCCGCACACCGCCTTCGACGTGCCGGCCTCCGCGGCTTTCGAGGCGGTGCCATGCCGGCGCTGATCCGCAATGGCGTGGCGATCGAGGACGGCTTCGCCGAGGCGTTCGACATGCGCGCCACCGCCCTGGTGATTACCGCGCCGAGCCTGCGCTGGGCACGCCAGGCGGCGGTGACCGCCAGCGGGTTCGCCACCTCCATCATCGCCTGCGGCGCCGAGGTGGGTATCGACGGGGAACTGGCGCCGGCGGCAACGCCGGACGGGCGGCCCGGGGTGCGGCTGCTGCTGTTCGCGGGGTCCACCACCGAGCTGCAGAA
>CAIMEK010000576.1 GCA_903839965.1 uncultured Acetobacteraceae bacterium
CACGCCGCCGGCGGAGGCGCCAATGCCAACGACGGGAAAGCTATCGCGGGACGGCTGCAATGCGTTCTCGCAGGCAACCGTGGGCGATCCCGGTCCTGGGAGGATGACACTCGAACGCCATGGTACCTCGCGAGGTCGGAACGGAATTGTGCGGGTAAACGCGATGATTATGCAAGGCATGTCAAAACGCGGCCAGAAATCGTGCTCTGGTCGCAAAAATTACATCCTTTTAACATGCCGGCGGCACTGTTGGCCCCGATGGAAAAATTGCGGGCGATCATGCCGATTTGGTCGCCGGGTCATGGGCTCCCGGGCGGAGCCCCGGCTTTCCTAGTGGTTGTGCCGCGCCTCGCCGCGCGTCTCGATGATGTTGAGGAACGCGGTCGCTTCCTCCAGGCAGGCGCCGGTGCCGAGTTGGCCTACCATATGGCGCACGATCGCCTGCCACGGCGTCTGGCTCTGCAGGGCCGGCGGCTTCCAGGCGGCGCGCCGGGCGGCGAGTTCCGCGTCGGGGAGCAGCACGTCGACCCGGCGGGTGTTCAGGTCGATGCGCACCCTGTCGCCCGTGCGCAGCAGGCCGATGCCGCCCCCGACGGCCGCTTCGGGCGAGACGTTGAGGATGGACGGGCTGCTGGAGGTGCCGCTCTGGCGCCCGTCGCCCATGGTGGGCAGCGAGCGGATGCCCTGTTTGAGCAGGGCGGCCGGCGGCTGCATGTTCACCACTTCCGCCGCCCCCGGATAGCCGACCGGCCCGCAATTGCGGATCACCAGCAGGCTCTGCGCGTCGATGCCGAGCGAGGGATCGTCGATGCGGGCGTGGTAGTCCTCGGGGCCCTCGAACACCGCCGCCCGCAGGTCAACCACGTTCGGATGGACCGGATCGGACAGGTAGCGTTCGCGGAATTCGGCGTCGATCACGCTGGTCTTGATCACCGCGCTGTCGAACAGGTTGCCCGACAGCACGACGTATCCCGCATTCTTGCGCAACGGGTTGTCGTAGGAGCGGATGACATCGCGGTCCGGTTCGGCGACGGTTTGCAAATTCTCGGCCAGGGTCTTGCCGGTGACGGTGAGCACGTCGCCATGCAGGCGGCCGGCGTCGAGCAGTTCCTTGAGCACCGCCGGCACGCCGCCGCCACGGTAGAACTTTTCGCCGAGGTGGCGACCGGCGGGCATGCAGTCCACCAGCAGCGGAATATCCGGGCCAAGCCGCTGCCAGTCGTCCAGGGTGTGCTCGACGCCCATGTGACGGGCGATGGCGATCATGTGCGGCGGGCAGTTCGACGAGCCGCCGAGCGCGGTGGCGGCGACCACGGCGTTCTCGAATGCCTGCTTGGTCATGATGTCCGACGGGCGGAGGTTTTCCGCCACCATGCCGACGATGCGCCGGCCGGTCTCGTAGGCCATCCAGCCGCGCTCGCGATAGGCGGCCGGGATCGCCGCGCAGCCCGGCAGCGCCATGCCGATGACCTCGGCCAGGCTGTTCATGGACAGCGCCGTTCCCATCGTGTTGCAGTGGCCGATGGAGGTGGCGCCGGACGACAGCATGGTGACGAATTCGGGGTAGCTGATCCTGCCTTCGGCCAGCAGCTTGCGGCCTTCCCATACCACCGTGCCGGAGCCGGCCAGCTTGCCCATCCAGTGCCCGTCGAGCTTCGGGCCGCCGCACAGCACGATCGAGGGGATGTTCACCGTGGCCGCCGCCATCAGGCACGACGGCGTGGTCTTGTCGCAGCCCGTGGTGAGCACGACGCCGTCGAAGAAGTAGCCATGCAGGATTTCGACCAGCCCCAGATAGGCCAGGTTGCGGTCGAGGCTGGCGGTGGGGCGCTTGGAGGTTTCCTGCAGCGGATGCACCGGGAATTCGAATGGAATGCCGCCGGCGTCGCGGATGCCGTCGCGGACGCGCTTGGCGAGGTCGAGATGATGGATGTTGCAGGGTACGAGATCGGAACCGGTCTGCGCGATGCCGATGATCGGCTTGCCGCCCTGCAGTTCCTCGCGGGTGATGCCGTAGTTCAGGTAGCCGCCGGTGTACAGCGCGGTCATGCCGGGATTGGTGGGGTCGTCGAACCAGCGGCGGCTGCGCAGGGGCTTGGCTGGCTTGTCGTTGTTGGCGGACATGGCGGCACTCACCTCATTTCATCGTCCGGCTTGTCGAACCGGCGGCGCGCCGCACCCGGAGCGTGCAGCGCGCCGTCGTGTTGCGCCGATCAGAACACGGGCAGGCCATACGGCAGGTTGTACTTGACGTGCATGGCTTCCAGTTCACCGTTGTACTTGATGTTGAAGATGAACGTGTTCAGCCACTGCAGCAGGTCGGTGTTGCCGCGGCGCACGCCGATGCCGAGCGGGTTCTGGCGCAGCGCGATCTTGAATTCGATGTGCTTGTCGGGGTTCTTCGCCGCTGTGGCGCGTCCCACCGCAACGCCGGCCACCGTGCAGTCCACCTGCCCGGAGATCAGCGCCGAAATGGAGGAGGCGTCGTCGTCGAAGCGGATCAGCCGCGCCGACGGCGGCGCCACCGCGGTGATGATCACGTCCTGCGTGCTGCCGCGCACGACGCCGACCTTCAGGTTGGCGAGGTCACCGACCGCGGCGATCTTGGTGCTGGCGGGCGCGATGATGCCGGTCGGCCCGCTGCTGTAGGGAATGGTGAACCACACCTGCATGGCCCGCGTGGCGAGGATCGCCAGCGCGCCCATCATGATGTCGGCCTGCCCGTTGACCAGGGTCGGAATGCGGCTTGCCGCATTGACCTGCACGATCTCCAGCTTCACGCCGAGGGTTTTCGCGGCCAGCGTTGCCACCGCGAAGTCCAGCCCGTCGGGCTGCATGCTGTTGTCGAGGTAGCCGTAGGGGGCGTCGGCCAGGTCCAGGCCCACGCGCAGCGACCCGCGCTTGATGATGTCGTCGATGGTCTGGGCCTGCACCAGCGAACTGCCGATGCAAAGGCAGAGCGCGGCGAGGATGGTTATCGTCCAGCGTTTCATTGGCGTTCTCCTCAGGCGTTCAGTGTTTACGTAAGGCGTTTCTCAAGGCGTCGGCTGGCGATGGAAAGCGGCCAGCACAGGCAAAGATACAGAATCGAGACGACCGTGAAGACGCGGAACGGCTCCAGCGTCACGTTCGCCACCAGCACCCCGGCGCGCGTGACCTCCACGAAGCCGATCAGCGCGGTCACCGAGGTGCCCTTGATGAGCGAGACCAGGAAACCGACGCTCGGCGCGATGGAGCTGCGCATGGCCTGCGGCAGCACGACCAGCCGGAGCAGCTGCAGGTAGGACAGCGACAGCGCGCGGCCGCCTTCCCATTGCCCGGTCGGGATCGCCTGGATCGAGCCGCGCCAGATTTCTCCCAGGTAGGCCATGGAATGCAGGCCGAGTGCGAGCGCCGAGGCGGTCCAGGCGTCGAGCTGCAGGCCCACCAGGCCGAGGCCGTAATAGGCGACGAAAAGTTGCAGCAGCATCGGCGTGCCCTGGAACAGCTCGATGAAACCGGCCGCGGTGGCACGCAGGGTGCGATAGGGCGAGATGCGCAGGATGGCGATGACCAGCCCGCCGGCGCAGCCGCTGACGAAGGCGATGACGAACAGCGCCACCGTCCAGCGCAAGGCCTTGATGAGGAACAGCAGCTCGATGGGTCCGAAGGTGCGCATCTACCACTTCCCCCGGCGCTCGAAGGCGAGGACGTAGACGGTGCGGAACAGCGTGCGGAACACGATGGCCAGGCCGAGGTAGAGGAACAGCACGATGCTGTAGACCTCGAAGCTGCGGAAGGTCTGCGTGTTGATGGTGTTGGCCATCGCGGTCAGGTCCGCCGCGGCAATGCCGGAGACCACGCTGGAGCCGAGCAGCAGCATGACGAACTGGCTGGCGAGCGCGGGAAAGATCACCTTCAGCGCGGGGCGGAAGATGATGAGGAAGAACACCCCGGGCCGCCGCAGGCCGAGCGCGAAGCCGGCCTCCTGCTGGCCCGCCGGCACTTCCTCGAAGCCGGTGCGCATGATCTCGGTGGCGTAGGCGGTCACGTTGACCACCATGGCCACCAGCGCCGCCTCGTTGGAGGTAAGCTTGATGCCGAGCGAGGGCAGGCCGAAGAAAATGAAGAAGATCTGCACCAGGAAGGGCGTGTTGCGGATCAGCTCGACATAGAAAACGATGCAGCGCCGTGGCCAGCGGTTGCCCCACACCAGGATATACGCGAACAGGGTCGCCAGCGGCAGCCCGATGGCCACCGACATGGCGGTGAGCTGAATCGTCAGCCATGCCCCGAGCAGCAACTCATCGAAGCGGCTGAGGACGATCCCGTAGTGGAACTCGTAGGTCATCCCTGCGCCATCCCATGCGGAACGGCCGGCCCCGCGACGGCGGGGCCGGCCGCGTCGCGCTAGAACCTGCCGTATTCCTTGTAGAGCTGCCCGAGGGTTTTGTCCTTGGTGAGGCCGGCGCGGATCTCGTTCTCGAGTTCGCAGACCTTCTCGGCCTTCACCAGCACCTCCAGGGTCAGTTCCTTGGGAACGATGACCACCCCGTCCTCGTCGCCGAACACGTAGTCGCCGGGATTGACCCGCACGCCGCCGATCGACACCGGGCACTCGTAGTCGACGATGCTGAAGCGGCCGAGCGCGTCGCCTGGCGCGGTGAAGCGGTAAAACATCGGGAAGCCGGCGGCGCGGATGTAGGCGGTGTCGCGAATGCCGCCGTCCACCACGGCGCCGACGCAACCCGCGCGCCGCGC
>CAIMEK010000577.1 GCA_903839965.1 uncultured Acetobacteraceae bacterium
GCATCTCCATCGCCACCGTCTACCGCACCGTGCGCCTGTTCGAGGAGCGCGGCATCCTGGAGCGGCGCGACTTCGGCGGCGGCCGCGCCCGCTACGAACCCACCGAGCACGGCCACCATCACCACCTGATCGACATCGACACCGGTCGGGTGATCGAGTTCTCCGACGCCGACCACGACCGCGTGCTCGCCGCCATTGCCGCCCAGCTCGGCTTCGAGCTGGTGTCGCACCGGCTGGAGCTGTTCGGCCGGCGCCACGCGGCCCCCGGCCGTGCCGCGTCGCACCCGACCAGCGAGCCGGCCGCGCCTGGCGCCGATACGGCCAGCCTGGAACCGACCTGATGACCGGCGGCGGTCCGCTGCGATGAATGTGGAGGGGCCAAGTACCGCCGAGGCGGAAGGCTTCGGCGAACTGCGCGGCGGTGCCCTCGGCGTGCGCATCGCCACCACCGCGGCCGAGATCGACGCCGCCATGGCCCTGCGCTACCGGGTGTTCTACGACGAACGCGGCGCCGTGCCCGACGCCGCCGCTGCCGCCAGCCAGCGTGACCGCGATGCCTTCGACGCGGTCGCCGACCATCTCCTGGTGGTCGACCACGAACGCGGCTCCGGCCCCGAGAGCATCATCGCCACCTATCGCCTGATCCGCGCCCAGGCTGCGGCGAAGGTGGGCCGCTTCTACTCCGCCGACGAGTACGACATTTCCGCGGTGGTCGCCTTCCCCGGCCAGGTGCTGGAACTCGGCCGCTCCTGCGTGCACCCGAACTACCGCGGCCGCGCCGCCATGCAGTTGCTGTGGCGTGGCATCGCTGCCTACGTGTTCCTGCACCGCATCGACCTGATGTTCGGCTGCGCCAGCCTGCCGGGCACCGACCCCGACGCGGTGGCGACGGAACTGACCTACCTCTACACCCACCACCTCGCTCCGCCGGCGATCCGGCCGCGCGCCCTGCCGCACCGCTACGTGGACATGCGCCGGACCGATCCGTCCGGCTTCGATGCGCGCCGCGTGCTGGTGCAGTTGCCGCCGCTCATCAAGGGCTATCTGCGCCTGGGCGGCTTCGTCGGCGACGGCGCGGTGATCGACGAACAGTTCAATACCATCGACGTCGCCGTGCTGGTGAAGACCGATCTGATCACCGACAAATACTTTCGCCACTACGAGCGCCAGACGCGTGAGCCCGGCGAGTAACGGCCGGCCGGCGGCGCCTGCCGGCCTGGCCCGGCCGGGCAAGCAACGAAACCGGGCTGGCCGGCTGGCCGCCTTGCAGGGTTGGCGGGCCGCGGCCGCAGCGTGCGGCCTGGGCGCGCTTGCGGCACTGGCATTGCCGCCGGTGCATGCCATTCCGCTGCTGCTGCTGGCCGTGCCGGGGCTGCTCACGCTGATCGGCAGCAGCGCGCGGGCGCGCGCGGCCGCGTGGCGCGGGTTCTGGTTCGGATTCGGCCATCATGTGCTCGGATTGTACTGGATCACCGAGGCCATCCTGTTCGAGGCGGCGCGCTTCTGGTGGCTGGTGCCGCTGGCCGTGCCGGCGCTGGCCGCGGTGCTGGCGCTGTTCATCGCCCTGCCCTGTGCGGTGGCCTGGGCGGTGCGGCCGGGCTGGCGGCGGGCGGCGGTGCTGGCCGGCGCGTGGGTGGCGGCCGACCTGGCCCGCCAGTTCGTCGCCACCGGCTTCCCGTGGAACCCCTGGGGCAGCGTATGGGCGGTGCCCGGTGCGATCGGCGATGTCGCGCTGCAGCCGGCGGCCTGGGTGAGCGTGCACGGGCTGACCCTGTTCACCCTGCTGCTGGCGGCGACCCCCGCGCTGGGCCGGCGCGCCCTGGCGGCGGGCGCGGCGGCCATGCTGCTCTGGGCCGGCGCCGGCCTCGCCCGGCTGCACCTGGC
>CAIMEK010000578.1 GCA_903839965.1 uncultured Acetobacteraceae bacterium
ATCGGCCGCAGTATGCGCGGCAACGTGGAGATCGCCCGCACCCTCGGCTTTCTGAAGCTGCCCGACCCGGAGATGCTCGTCGAACCCGAGCACGTGGCGGCGCTGCCGCCGCAACAGGTGACGGTGATGACCACCGGCAGCCAGGGCGAACCGCTCTCCGCGCTGCGGCTGATGTCCGCCGGCGATCACAAGTATATCAAATTGACCAAGGGTGATTTGGTCGTCATCTCCGCCTCGCCGATCCCCGGCAACGAGGACCTGGTCTACCGCACCATCAACCAGCTCTTCCGCCAGGGCGCGGAGGTGGTCTACCACGGCCATGACCAGATACATGTCAGCGGCCACGGCAACGAGGAAGAGCTGAAAATGATGCTCACCCTCACCTCGCCGCGCTTCCTCATCCCCATGCACGGCGAATATCGCCACCTGGTGCGCTACCGCAAGGTCGCCGTCACCATGGGCTATCCCGAGGACCACGTGTTCATCCTCCACAGCGGCGACGTGATGGAGCTGACACGGGACTCCGCGCAGGTCATCGGCCAGGTCCCCGCGGGCCGCGTGATGGTTGATGGGCTGGGGGTGGGCGACATCGGCACCGCCGTGCTCCGCGACCGCAAGCACCTCTCCCAGGACGGCATGTTCGTCGCCGTGGTCGGCATCGACTCGCAGAGCGGCGCCATCATCAGCGGCCCCGAAATCCTCACCCGCGGCTTCGTCTACGCCCAGGAGCAGGAAGGGCTGATCGACGACGCCAAGCAGGTGATCCAAACCACCGTCGCCGAGTTGTCGCTCTCCACCCGCACCGACCGCGAATCCGCCCAGGCCGCCATCCGCACCGCGTTAAACCGCTTCGTCTACGAACGCACCAAACGCCGACCCATGGTGGTGCCGCTGATTATGGAAGTGTAACGGGGCGGCGTCACAATACAAAATGCAAAATGCAAAATGGGGTCGGTTGCCTGGCAGCCTTACAGAAAACCGCCAACCATTTTGCATTGTTCATTCTCTTCTGGATGCTACGGCGGCCGGTCGCTTCAGTACGCTTCCGTCAACGGCCCGTACAGTTCCGGACGGCGCTTTTTGATGGGGAAGTTGGCGTCGGTACGGCGGGCGATGTAGCGCTCGGGGTCCAGTTCGGCAACGACCAGGTTGATGTCGGGGTCGGCGGGCTGCGGGTCGATGGCGGCGATGACCTCCGCCCACGGGTCGATAATGCAGCCATAGCTTTTGTAGGGCTTGCCGGGGAAGCCGTTGCCGCCGGCGACGATCATAAAGATGCCGTTATCAAAGCAGCGCGCGCGCCAGCAGGCCAGGTGGAAATCGTTGAGCCAGTCGGCCTGGGTGAGCGGATCGGGGGAGCCGCCGCAGCCGAACGGGCTCAGCAGCACTTCCATGCCCCGCAGCGTCAACACGCGCGAGTTCTCCGGGTACATGTTCTCGTGGCAGATGTTGATGCCGACGCGGCAGGTGCCGACGTCGAAGGTCTCCAGCGCGTTGCCCGGGCGGTGCGCCTGCCACTCGCCGATCATCAGGTGGGTCTTGCGGTGCTTGCCGAGGTAGCCCTGCGGGCCGGCGAGGAAATGCGTGTTGTAGACGATGCCGCGCTCCGGGTCCAGCTCTTCGACGCCCATGGCGATGGTCATGTCGAATTCGCGCGCGAAGTCGATGACCTGGCGCACCGTCGGGCCGTCGGGCACCGGCTCCGCCACCAAATACGCCTGCCCGTTCACGCAATGCGTGAGAAACCACTCCGAGAAGACCGCCAGCTCCACGCCGTGGGCCTTCGCCGCCTGCAGGCCCGTATAGGCCGAGGCCAGGTTCCGCGCTTTGTCGCCCGGCGTAATGGTCGGCGACAGCGCGGCCGCGATGAGTTTCTGCATGGGGATGCTCCGTTCCTACGGTTTCGCCAGCCGAATGGCGCCGTCGAAGGCGAGGGCGCCGGTGCTGCTGCCGGCGTTGTTGCCACCCTGGCAGACGGTAATCATCGACAGCGTGCCGGTGAAGGTGGCTTTGTGCAATTGCCCGCTCTCCGCTTCCAGCAGCAGGTAGACCCGGCCAGTGAAGGAGAGCGTGGTCGCGGCGGTGACCAGGCCGTCGCCGGCGCCCAGCACTGCCACCTGCTGCGGCAGCGTGATGACCGGCTGGCAGTCGAGCTGATAACACCGCACCCCGTCGACCAGCTTGCTGCAGCTATAGTGATAGGACACCGCCACGTGCGCTTTCAACCCCGCGTAGGTGCGCGGCGAGGCGCCATCGTCGGACGTCACGGTTTTCTCCGGCGTCACCTCGACGTCCCCCGCGCTCTTCCAGCCGGCGCCGATGGTCAGCGGCGTCTCCGGCAGCGCGAGATTGTCGGTGAGCAGGTAGAGAAAGCCGAGGTTGCCGCCCAGGTTCTGCGGATTCATCAGCGTCTCGAGCGCCGCGCGCGGGTCTTCGGATCTCAGCGCGTGCACCGCGCCCAGCGCCGTGCGGGTGAAGCAGAGCCCATAGCCGGGAAGCTCGGTCGTCTCCTGGGTGAGGCCGTTCACCACCTTGCCATCGCGGCATTCCAGCACCTGCGTGGCGCTGCCGTCATCGACACTGCGCGTGCTGACGGTGTTGGTGAAGATCGAGCGCAGATCGAGCGCCTGCACGCCGCCTTCCGTCGCCGCCAGTTTACCTTTCAGGTGGATGTCGTACTGGTAGACGCGGACGGCGCCGGCGGTGTCCGCAATGGCAATGCGCACGGGCGGCGCGGGAACGGGCGCCGGGGCGGCAACTGCCGAATGAACAATGAACAATGTAAATTGTAAAATGCAACTTATGTGGAGTATGCGCATGCGGACTCCTTTGCTGATCGCGTTGGCTGAGCCCTTAAGTTTCGCTGCCGGCGGCGGCTTCCCTTTTTTCGGCCACTGCGCCGCCGAGTGCGCACAGGCGGTCGAGCACCTGCTTCACCAGCCAATCGGGCGTCGAGGCGCCGGCGGTGACGCCCACGCGTTCCACGCCGGTCAACTCGGTGGAATCGATCTCGTCAGCGGTTTCGATCAACCGCGTGTGCGGGCAGGCCTGCCGGCAGATTTCCGCCAGCCGGTTGGTGTTGGAGCTCTGGCGGCCGCCGATGACGTAAACCGCATCGACCTGTGAGGCCAGCCGGCGCGCGGCGCCCTGGCGCTCGCGGGTGGCGGAGCAGACGGTGTCGCGCACGATATAGACCGGGTAGCGCGCGGCGATGGCGTGCACCACTTCGAGAAACGTCTGCTCGGTGACGGTGGTCTGCGCGATGACGCCGGGGCGAATGTCGGCGGGCAGTTCCGCCACTTCGTCAGGCCGCGTCACCACAAAGGCCGGCGTGTCGACGTAACCGAGGATGCCCTGCACCTCCGGGTGGTCGGGGTGGCCGACGATCACCAGCGCGTAGCCTTCGCGGGCGAATTGCTGGGCGATCTGCTGCGACTTGGTGACGAAGGGGCAGGTGGCATCCACAATGCGCAACTGCCGCGCGCGGAGTTGCTCGAAAGCTTCAGGGCGCGCGCCGTGCGCGCGGATGACCACGGTGTCGCCGTTGGTGTCCTCGGGCCGTTCCACGCTGCGGATGCCGGCGGCGTC
>CAIMEK010000579.1 GCA_903839965.1 uncultured Acetobacteraceae bacterium
AGGTGTCGCCGTTGGTGCTCTTGACCTCGAACACGCCATCGCCGAGTTCAAGTACAGATATGTCGTAGGTGCCGCCGCCGAGGTCGTAGACCGCGATGATGCCGGTCTTTTTCTTGTCCATGCCGTAGGCGAGCGCCGCCGCGGTCGGCTCGTTGATGATGCGCAGCACTTCCAGCCCGGCGATCCGCCCGGCGTCCTTGGTGGCCTGGCGCTGGCTGTCGTTGAAGTAGGCCGGCACGGTCACGACCGCCTGGGTCACCGGCTCGCCGAGATAGGACTCGGCGGTTTCCTTCATCTTGCCGAGGATGTAGGCGCTGATCTGGCTGGGCGAATAGCGCTCGCCGCGCGCCTCGACCCAGGCGTCGCCGTTGTCGGCGCGCAGGATCTGGTAGGGGACCATCGACATGTCCTTGGACACCATCGGGTCCTCGAAGCGCCGGCCGATCAGGCGCTTGACCGCGAACACGGTATTGGTCGGGTTGGTCACCGCCTGGCGCTTGGCGGACTGGCCGACCAGGCGTTCGCCACTGTCGGTGAAGGCGACGATGCTCGGCGTGGTGCGGGTGCCCTCGCTGTTCTCGATCACGCGGACATCCTTGCCCTCCATGATCGCGACGCAGGAATTGGTGGTGCCCAGGTCGATGCCGATGACCTTGCTCATGAAAAACTCCTTCTCAGCGGATCCCGGCGGCCCGAAGCACCGCTCCCGGATCCCCGTGGTGATGCCCCCGATGTATTCACCGCCACCGCCCGGGGCAAGGGCGGCGGGCACGATAATTACGCCGCGAATCTCATGGCCGGGGGCACGTAACCGCAGGCCTGGGGGGTCAGCGCGCCGGGGCGCCGGGTTCGCCCGTGGGCGCCTTCGACACCACCACCATGGCCGGGCGGAGCAGCCGTCCGTTCAACGTCCAGGCCGGGGTCCAGGCCTGGATGACCGTGCCGGGCGGATGCTCGACGCTCTCCTGCTCGGCCATCGCCTGGTGCAGGTTGGGGTCGAAGGCCGCGCCGGTGGGGTCCTCGCAGCGGATGCCGTTGCGTTCCAGCACCGTCAGCAGGTTGCGCTCCACGCCGGCGAAGCCGTCGCGCAGCTTGGCGACGATGTCCGGCTCGCTGTCGTGCGCCGGCGGGATGCTGTCCAGGCCGCGCTTGAGGTTCTCGGCCGCTTCCACCACGTCGCGACCGAACTTCTGCACGGCGTACTGGCGGGTTTCCTCCACCTCGCGGCGGGTGCGCGCGCGCAGGTTGGCCATATCGGCCTCCGCGCGCATCCAGCGGTCGCGCATCTCGCCGAGTTCGGCCTCCAGCGCGGCGATGCGGGCATTGACGTCAATCGGTTCGGCGGCGGCGGGCGGCACCTCGGCCACCGGTTCGCCGTCCGGGGCGCGGGTTTCGGGGGATGTGTCGTGCGTGTTCATGGTGGCATGAGTTAGTCGGCCGCCCCCGCCAGGGCAAGCGGTCAGCGCGCACGGCCCACATTCGCCAGCTGTGGGGCGGCTTGTTGGCCGGGCGGCAATGGGCCGGGCGGCAATGGACCGGCCTGGGGCACCAGCCAGGCCAGCGCCGCCTCGGCCAGGGCCTCGAGCGGCGCCAGCCGCGCCGGCAGGTCCTCCTGCGCGGCCGCCAGCCCGACCTCCAGCGCGCGCGCGGCG
>CAIMEK010000580.1 GCA_903839965.1 uncultured Acetobacteraceae bacterium
CTTCGGCCGCTGCTGCTGCTCGGGCATCTGCTCGTCCTGCACGCGGATGCCGGTGAGTTCTTCGAATTCCTTCCGGTGCGCCTGCAGGTTGTCGGCGCGCGGGCTCTTGGTGAGGCTGACGACGATCGTCTGGCCCTTGCATTGCTTCCAGTCGAAGGCCGATTGCGCGCCTACCCTTGAAACCAGTGCCGGCGCCGCCAGCGCGGCGGCGGAGGCTGTCAGTAACGTACGGCGTCCGATCATTGAGTGCGTCTCCTGCCAGAGTACCGGCGGGTAGGGCCCGCCGGTTGGATTGTTGTTGCGTTTAGCATCAAGCCAGCCAGGTTGCCACCTCCCCGGCGGCCAGCACGTCGATGTTCTGCGTCAGCGCCTGCGCGGCGAAGGCGCAGGTGACATCGCGCAGCACGGCTTCGTCGACATAGGCCACGGTGATGTGGTTGCTCTGGTGCCCGGCCATCAGGTCGTCGCGCCCGACGCCGTCCAGCACGCAGTTCATCAGCGGCCACTGGTAGGTGGTGGCGCGGCGGCGGCGTTCGAACTCGGCGGCGGGCAGCTCCAGCGCATGGCCGGTGCCGACATGCATGATCACGCGGGTGCCGGAATAATGTGCGCGCGCCCAGATGAACCGGCCCTGCTTGCACTGGCCGGCGATGGTGGCGCCGCCGAGCGGGAAATACATCGGCGGCTGGCGATAGCCGGTGGCGCCGGCGATGCCGCCGCGCAGGTGGCCGAACGGCACCGAGCCGGAGATTTCGAAGTCCCACACGAAGCGCCCGTCGTACTCGCTGCCCCAGCGGATGTCGTGCAGCGTGGTCTCCGCCGGCAGCCCGAGCGAACTCAGCAGCCGCCACAGCATGGTCTGCGGGATGGCGGTGCCCATGTCGACTTCGTTGATGCAGGGAATCGGCTGACCCGGCCGGATGATCGCGCCGTCGATGTCGGGAATGGGGAAGCGTTCGGCCGAGCCGATGGCGCCCTCGGCGAAGTCCGAGGCCGCGCAGGAGCCGGCCAGCCCCTGCTGGTACTGCACGCCCACCGCCGACAGGCCGAACCGTTGGGCGGCGCGCGCCATGGCGATCAGCATGGCGCATTGTTCCAGCACCTGCGGGCGGGTCAGCTCGGTCGCCGGGTCGGTGCCGAATTCGAAGCGCATGCCGCGCTGCTCGTACCACTGCAGGCATTGCTCGCGCAGCGCCTGCGGCACCTTGGCCATCTCCACCAGCAGCGCCGATTGCGACAGGCCCTCCAGCGGCATGCCGATGTCGCACAGCGCCTGCTGGGGGAACACGCCGTTGATCATGCCCATGCAGAAGGTGTCGTAGAGGCCGATGATTTCCTTGTGGCGCACGATGTATTCGCCGACCCGCCGGCCGATGTCGCCGGCCGGGGTGCGCAGGGCGCCCTGGTTGGCGTCGATGCGCTGCAGGTAGTGGGTGTCGTGCTTCAGCCAGCCCGTGGTCAGCCAGGTCTGCAACCCGCGCAGGAAGAAGGCGTCGTCGAAATTCTCCGACCACAGTCGAGAGACCGGCTTGCCGAGGCTGGTGAGGGTTCCCGCCATGCACAGCATGCCGACCAGCCCGGGCCAGGTGCCGTCGAAATTCGCCAGCAGCAGGATCGGGCCGGGATGCAGCGCCAGGGCGTTCGCCAGGTGGTGCGAGTACTGCCAGGCCGTCAGCAGCACGATCACCGGCGCCTTCGGGTCGATGCGCGCGAACAGGTCGCTGCCTTCGCGCTGGCTGCTGATGAAGCCGTGCCCCTTGTCGGCCTTGAACGGATGCGCGCGGATGAGCGTGGTGGCGAAGCGGTCGCGCAGCACCGCCTCCAGCTTCGCCTCGAACTTGGCCTGCACCGGCCAGCATTCCACGTTGGCGGATTCGCGGAGGTCCGCATTGGTGACCAGCAGTACCTCGTGCGCGCCCGCGGTGATCGTGGCGCCTGGGTCGGTCAGGGTGAGGGTCAGCATGTCGGGGCCTCTGGCGTTGGGGGTTCGTCCATCATTGTCCGGTGACGACGCCAGTGGCCTGTAGTGCGCAGCGGACGCAGTGCTTGGCATCGTGGAAAGGGCGCCGGGCGGCGGCGGGGCAGGGCGGCGAGCGCCGGCCGGCAGCAGGGCTGGCCGCACGCACATCGATCCCGACGAAGGCCACCGCGTTCATGTCCGTGTTCATTCCTGGCGCCGTGTCGCCGCCGATCTCCCCGCGTGGGCTAGGTGCGAGCAGGCAGGACGGCGGGGACCTTAGCCCCTGTGCGCGATGGCATCAATTGCTCCGGCCCGGGCGGCGCCCGCCCTATGACGTCTGAACGCGCCCGGCCCAGTCCGCCAGCACGTCGCGCAGCGTGTCCTGCCAGTGCCGCTCCGGCGCCCAGCCCAACAGCCGCCGCGCCAGGGTTGCGTCGCCGCAGGCCAGCGGAATGTCGGCAGGCCGCAGCAGCGCCGAACCGGTTTCCACCCGCGCCTGGACGCCGGCCAGGCGCAGCAGGTCGTCGAGCACGTCGCCGATGCGCCGCGGCGTGCCCGAGGCGATGTTGAGGATGATCCCCGGCTCCAGCGCGTCGGGCCGCTGCAGGCAGGCCAGGTAGGCCGCGCAGACGTCGCGCACGTCGAGGAAGTCGCGCCACGGGTCGAGCGCGCCGACCTGCAGCACCGGCGGTTGCAGCCCGGCCGCCACCCGCGCCACCTGGCGGGCGAAGGCCGGCACCACGACGGCCGCGGACTGGCCCGGCCCGGTGTGGTTGAACGGCCGCAGCCGCACCGCCCGCAAGCCCTCGGCCGCCATCGCCCCGACCGCGAGGTCGGCCGCCGCCTTGGTGGCGCCGTAGGTGTTGGTCGGCGCCGGCGCGGCACTTTCGTCGAGCGGCTTGCCGCTGCGAAAGCTGCGCCCGTAGATGTCGGCGGAGGAAATGTAGAGGAAGCTGCACGCCGGCACGTGACGCAGCACCGCTCCGGCCAGCGCCAGCGTGCCATGCAGGTTCACCCGCCAGGCCTGTTGCGGGTCGCGCCGCGCCGCCGGGATGGCGGCGATGGCGGCCAGGTGCACGCAGGCGTCCGGCCGCACCGCGGCCACCAGCGCATCGACCGCTGCCGCATCGCTGATTTCCACCCCGAGCATGCTGGGATCTTCGCCGCACACCGTCAGCTCCGCGGCGGGGAAGCTGCGGCGCAGCTCGGGCAGCAGATGCGAGCCGACGAAACCGCTCGCCCCCGTCACCAGGATGCGGCGTGGCGGCATCGGCGATCCCTGGTCAGGCCTGCGCCGGGCGCAGGCTGGCGCCGGTCGGCTGCACCACGCTGATGCGGGCGCGGTGGCGGGCCAGGTCGGCGTCGACCATCTCGGCCACCATCTCCTCCAGCGTCATCGACGGCGCCCAACCCAGGCGTTCGCGCGCCTTGCTGGCGTCGCCGTGCAGCACCTGCACCTCGGCCGGGCGCAGCAACCCCGCGTCGGTGCGGACATATTCCCGCCAGTCGAGCCCGACCTGGCCGAACGCCATGGCGCAGAATTCGGCGATCGAGGTGCTCCGGCCGGTCGCGACGACGTAGTCGTCCGGCTGGTCCTGCTGCAGCATCAGCCACATCGCCCGCACGTAGTCGGCGGCGTGGCCCCAGTCGCGCTTGGCCTCCAGGTTGCCCAGCGTCAGCTCGCGGGCCAGCCCGAGCTTGATGCGCGCCACCCCGTCGGTGATCTTGCGGGTGACGAACTCGATGCCGCGCAGCGGGCTCTCGTGGTTGAACAGGATGCCCGACGACGTGTACAGGCCGAAGCTCTCGCGATAGTTGACCGTCATCCAGTGCGCATAGAGCTTGGCGACCGCGTACGGGCTGCGCGGATAGAACGGCGTGCGTTCGGTCTGCACGGATTGCTGGATCTTGCCGAACATCTCCGACGACGAGGCCTGGTAGAACCGGGCCTGCGGCCGGGCGATGCGCACCGCCTCCAGCATGATCACGTTGCCCAGACCGGTAACTGTACCAGTCAACAGGGGCTGCTGCCAGGAGGCGTGAACAAAACTTTGCGCTGCCAGGTTGTAGACCTCGTCGGGCTGGACGGCCTGGACGATGCGCAGCACGCTGGACAGGTCGACCAGGTCGCCGTCGTGCAGGGTCACGCGGTCGAGCACGCCGAGCCAGCGCAGCCGCTCGCCGATTACGTCGGCCGAGGCCGAACGGCGCAACAGGCCGTGCACCGCGTAGCCGCGCTGCAGCAGGAATTTCGAAAGATAGGCGCCGTCCTGGCCGGTAATACCGGTAATGAGTGCCGTGGGCATCGTGCCGGTCGCAACCTCCGCATACCGCGTAGATGGGCGCGGATCGCTGCCTGGCCTCCGCGGGGACCGAGCGTAGACCACGGCCGTGCTTGCGTCCATCCGCGCCCCGGCCGGGCGGCGGGCACGTGGTTGAGTGTCGAGCCGCTCTGTGCCAGAAGCGGCGGCGCGGGTGGGTGCACGAGGCTCCGCCGCAGGGAAAGCATATGCCATCGTCGATGCCACAGGGCGGAACGGGGGAGGCCCGAACGCCACGCCTGTTGCTTGATCTCAGCACGTCGCTGGCATGGCAGGGCAGGCACGCGGTCGGCATCGTCCGCGCGGAACGCGAAATCGCTATCCGCCTGCTCGACTGCCCGGAACTTGCCGTTGTCCCGGTGATCTACCACGAGCGGCAATTGCGGGCCCTGGAGCCGGAATTCGCGCGCGGGCTGGTCACCAACGGGGCGCAGGCGGAGCAGGCCAGGAGCGCGCTGCCGGGCGACGCGTCGGCGCCGGACGACGCGCCGGCGCCGGCCGCCA
>CAIMEK010000581.1 GCA_903839965.1 uncultured Acetobacteraceae bacterium
CTCGGCCCTTGGTGGGTCCCGGGCGAAGCCCGGGTGGGGCGCGGGGCAAAGCCCGGGTGGGGCGCGGGGCAAAGCCCCGCTCTGCGCGCTTGCCAGCCGCCTGCTGGCCTCCTTTGATGGGTGCGACCGCGACTCGAAACCTGTGCCGGGGAGAATCAACCCGTGATCAACCGACGAAGCTTTCTGGCCGGGACCGCCGCCGCGCTGGCCGTTCCGGCTTTGGCCCAATCGCCGGCCAAATTGCGCGTGCAATGCGGCTGGATTGCCAACGTGGAGTATGCGGGCGTCTGGGAGGCGATGGAGCACGGCTATTTCCGCGCCGCCGGCGTGGACGTGACCGCCATGCCGGGCGGGCCGAATGCGCCGCCCGCGGCGGTGGTGGTGGCGTCCGGCAAGGCCGAGATCGGCTACACGACCTGGCTGCCCTTCCTCGACGCGGTGGCCAAGGGCAACCGTTTCGTCATGATCGCCGCCACGTTCCCGCGTTCGCCGCTCGGTATCATTTCGCTGCCGAAAAAACCGCTGCGCAAGCCGGCGGACCTGGTGGGCGCGAAGATCCTGGCGCAGGGCGCCAACGAGCAGAGCGCCATGGACGCCACGCTGGCGCTGGCCGGGCTGCCCAAGCAGTGGACCATGGTGCCGACCGGCTTCTCGCCCGAGCCGCTGCTGGCCGGCGATGCCGACGGCTACACCGCTTTCGAGGTGAACCAGACCATCACGCTGGAGCGCATGGGGCTCAAGCGGGACAAGGACTTCTTCTTCACCAGCTTCGATGAACTGGGCTTCAAGGCCTATACGAGCATTGTCTTCACCACGCAGGAGGTGCTGCGCGCCCAGCGCCCGGCGATGCTGGGCTACCTGAAGGGGCTGGTGAAGGGCTGGCGGGACGTCGAGGCCGACCCGGCGGGGGCGGCGAAGCTGGTGGTGGAGAAATACGGCGTCGATTTCGGCCTCGACCTGGCCCAGCAGACCCGCCAGGCGCAGCTTGAGATTCCGCTGTTGAGGGTCGCCGGGCAGCAGAAGCTGCTGGTGATCGACCGCGTGCTGATGGCCGGCCCGATGGCGGCGGCGGCCAAGGCCACCGGGCGGAGCATGCCGGAGGACCTGGACAGCATCGCCGACTTCCGGCTGGCCGAAGCGGCGAACGAGGCGGCGTAATCCTTATCTGCCGAGGGCATGACATGACCGAACAGGCCGCACCGCGTCGCGTGGACATTCTGGTGCGCGGTTGCGACGTGGTGACGCTCGACGACGCCGGCAGCGTGCTGCGCGACGCCGCGATTGCCATCGCGGGCGGGCGCATCGCCTGGATTGGCCCGGTGGGCGATGCGGGCGGGTTCAGCGCGGACACCGTGCTGGACGGGACCGGCCGCATCGCCATGCCGGGGCTGATCGACACGCACGTGCACACCGCCCAGCAGTTGCTGCGGGGAAAACTCTCCGAACTCGGCCGGCGGCGGCCGCTGAAGATCCCGGTGTGGAAGAACTACTACATCCCCTTCGAGGGCACGCTGACGCCCGAGGACGTGCAGCTCTCCGGGTTGGTCGCCTACACCAACATGCTGCGCGTCGGCACCACCTGCTTCGCCGAGTCGGGCGGCCCGCACCCGGACGCGATGGGCCAGGCGGCGCTGGAGGTTGGCATTCGCGGCTTCGTCGCGCTCTCCACGGTGGACCAGAACGATGGCATCGGTGCCGCCGTGCCGGCGTCGATGCTGATGACCTCCGAGCAGGCCTGGCAGCGCAACGTCGACCTGGTGCAGCGCTGGAGC
>CAIMEK010000582.1 GCA_903839965.1 uncultured Acetobacteraceae bacterium
CGGAACCATGCGGATGGCTGCTGCCCGAGCAGGCCGAACAGCTCGCCGGCGGCGCGCAGCCCGGCGCTGGCGGCGGCATCGCCGGCCCGGGCGGCATCGGCCAGCGGATGCAGGCGGGCCAGCGCCAGCGGCGTGTTGAGGTCGTCGCACAACGCCTCCAGCACCGGCTCGGGAATAGCCTCGGCCGGCGCCGCCGGGGCATGCTCCAGGGCGCGGTAGAAACGGTCGAGCTCGCGGCGCGCCTCCTCCAGTGCGGTGTCGGAGAAATCCAGCTCGGCGCGGTAGTGGCTGCGCAGCAGCAGCAGCCGCACCGCCTCGGCCGGGGCGCCCGCCAGCGCGTCGCGCACGGTGAGGAAATTGCCGAGGCTTTTCGACATCTTCTCGCCGTTGATGCGCAGCATGCCGTTGTGCATCCACAGCCGCGCGAACCGGCTGCCCGGGAAGGCGCACAGCGACTGCGCCACCTCGTTCTCGTGGTGCGGGAAGATCAGGTCGGTGCCGCCGCCATGGATGTCGAAGCTCTCGCCGAGATACCTCCAGGCCATCGCGCTGCACTCGATGTGCCAGCCCGGTCGGCCGCGGCCCCAGGGGCTGTCCCAGCCCGGCAGCTCCGGCCCGGACGGCTTCCACAGCACGAAATCGCCCGGATCGCGCTTGTACGGCGCCACGTCGACCCGCGCGCCCGCCAGCAACTCGTCCGGGCTGCGGCCGGAGAACCGGCCATAGGCGGCGTAACTTGGCACCGAGAACAGCACGTGGCCGTCGGCTTCGTAGGCGTGTCCGCTGGCGAGCAGGCGCCCGATCAGCCCGACGATGTCGGCGATATGCTCGGTGACCCGCGGCTCCTCATCCGGCGGCAACGCCCCGAGGGCGGCCATGTCGGCGCGGTAGTCGGCGATGGTGCGCTCGGTGATGGCGCCGATCGGCTCGCCCACCAACTGGGCGCGCGCGTTGATCTTGTCGTCGACGTCGGTGATGTTGCGCACATAGGTGACGCGCGGATACAGCCGGCGGAGCAGCCGGACGAACACGTCGAACACCACCACCGGCCGCGCATTGCCGATATGCGCCAGGTCGTAGACGGTCGGGCCGCACACATAGATGCGCACATGCGTCGGATCGAGCGGTTCGAACCGCTGCTTCTGGTGGGTCAGGCTGTTGTATAAGCGCAGCTCGGGCATGGGGCGCCGCTCCGACGAAGCCGGCGCGAGGGCCGGCGGGGGGCTGTTTCTCCGCCACCACGGCCGGCAAATCAATGCACGGCAACGATCGGCGCTGTTGACCCAGGTCAATGCGGCGTGCCGGCGAGAGTGCAATTGAGAACTGTTTGCAAATGCCGGACCGAAAGCCCCGCCCATGAGCGCCACCACGCTGTCGCCCCTGCCCTTCCAGCCCGGCGCGGCTGACAGCGCTTGCAATTGCGAAAGGTTCGCAATACTTGCTGGGGGCAGTCCCGGAGTCGCCATGCCCGCCAGCGCCCGCACCCAACATCGGCTCGGCACCGCCCCGCTCGGCTTTCGCGGCCGCATCCGCCTGATCGACGCCACCGGCTGCGGCCGCTCGCTGCCGCCGGCCGAACTCGAACGCCGGTTGCTCGAAATGGGCTTCGTCGAAGGCGCGGTGGTGGAAATCCGCAACCAGGGCCTGTTCGGCCACGACCCGATCGCGGTGCGCGTGAACAACGCCACGGTGGCGCTGCGCCGCGCCGAAGCGAACGCCATCCACGTCGACGCACTGGACGCCGCCCTGTGAACGACCTCGCCGCCTGCTGCTCGCCCGCCCCCGCCCTGGCCTCCGTCGGCGCCGATACGCTCCGCATCGCCCTGGTCGGCAATCCGAATTGCGGCAAGACCGCCCTGTTCAACGCCCTCACCGGCAGCCGCCAACGGGTCGCCAACTATCCGGGCGTCACCGTGGAGCGCAAACAAGGCAGCTTCGTCACGCCGACCGGGCGGACGGTGCGCCTGCTCGACCTGCCCGGCACCTATTCGCTGCGCGCCCGCAGCCCCGACGAGGAAGTGACGCGCGACGTCGTGCTCGGCCGGCTGCCCGGCGAGATCCGGCCCGACATCCTGCTGTGCGTGGCCGATGCCACCACGCTGCGGCTCGCGGTGCGGCTGGCGCTGGAACTGCGCCAGGTCGGCGCGCCGACGATCCTGGCGCTGAACATGTTCGATATCGCCCGCCACCGCGGCTACGCATTCGACCTGGACCGTCTGTCGGCGGAACTCGGCGTGCCGGTGGTGACCACGGTCGCGGTGCGCCGCGGCGGCACCCAGGCGCTGCTGGAACGGCTGGACACCATGGCCGACGCCGCCACCGCCCCCGACGCCGGCAGCCTCGCCGAAAACTGGGCGCCGAGCGGCCGCACCGGCACCCGCGCCCTGCAGGCCGAGGCCGACCGCATCATCGGCTCGTGCGTCACCCCGCCCGCCAAACCCGACACCGTCACCAGCCGCATCGACGCCGTGCTGCTGCACCCCGTGCTGGGCCTGCTGATCCTGCTGCTCGTCCTGTTCGTGATGTTCCAGGCCGTGTTCACCTGGGCACAACCGCCGATGGTCGCCATCAAGGCCGGCTTCGACTGGCTCGGCACGCTCGCCGGCGCCGTGTTGCCGGAAGGGCTGCTGCGCAGCTTCGTGCAGAACGGCCTGATCGGCGGCGTGGGCGCGGTCGTGGTCTTCCTGCCGCAGATCCTGGTGCTGTTCCTGTTCATCCTGGTGCTGGAAGACTTCGGCTACATGGCGCGGGCGGCCTTCCTGATGGACCGCATCATGGGCGGCGCCGGCCTGCACGGCCGCGCCTTCATCCCGCTGCTCTCCAGCTTCGCCTGCGCCATCCCCGGCATCATGGCCGCCCGCGTCATCGACAGCCGCCGCGACCGCCTGGCCACCATCATGGTGGCGCCACTGATGACCTGCTCGGCCCGCATCCCCGTCTACACGCTGGTGATCGCCGCCTTCATCCCCAACCGCACGGTCTGGGGCGGGCTGCAACAGCAGGGGCTGGTGATGTTCGGGCTCTACGCCGTCGGCATCGCCAGCGCATTGGGCGTCTCCTTCATCTTCAAGCGCCTGGTCTGGCGGCACACCCCCGCCGAGCCGTTCATGCTCGAACTGCCCGACTACAAGAGACCGAGCCTGCGCAGCATCGCGCTGGGCCTGCTGCAGCGCGCGCGCGTGTTCCTGCACCGCGCCGGCACCACCATCCTGGCGATGATGGTGGTCATCTGGTTCCTGGCCTCCGTCCCGGGCGCGCCCCCGAACGCCGACCAGCCCGCCATCAACTACAGCTTCGCCGCCCGCATCGGCCACTTCATGGAGCCCGTGCTCGCCCCGATCGGCTTCAACTGGCAAATCAACGTCGCCCTGCTGCCCGGCATGGCGGCCCGCGAAGTGGCGGTGGCCTCGCTGGGCACCGTCTATTCCATCTCCTCCGGCCAGGAAGGCGCGGACGTGCAACTCGGCCACGCCCTGGCGCAGAAATGGAGCCTGGCCACCGCCCTCGCCCTGCTGGCCTGGTACGTGTTCGCCCCGCAATGCGCTTCCACCCTCGCCACGGTAAAACGAGAAACCGGGTCATGGATGTGGATGGCCGTGCTCTTCGGCTACATGCTCGCGCTGGCCTACGGCGCGGCCTTTGTCACCTATCAGACGGCTGTCGCCCTCGGAGGGGGATAAAAGCAAGGCCAGGGCTCCGCCCCATAAGCGCGAATCTACGACGGGCCGATTGGCCAAGCATCCCGCGAGCCAGCATTTTCTGCGCGTCCAACAGGTTTCCAAATCCAGCAGCCGCAGGCTTGGGATATGGAAAGTTGGGCC
>CAIMEK010000583.1 GCA_903839965.1 uncultured Acetobacteraceae bacterium
CGGCGGCCGGAAGCTCGGCCGCGGGCGGCGCGGGACGCTGCCGGGGGGCGCGGGGCGCGGCGGGCGGTGGCAGCGCGCTGACATCGACGCCGAGCATGCGACAGATCGGGCGCAGGATGCGCCCGGCCGCGGGGCAGGCGGCGAGCAGTTCGGCGACGGCGGGCTCGGCAAGCAGGGCTGCGAGCTGCGTGCCGCAGCAGGCGGCTTCGCTGCCGAGCGTGCGGACGAACCAGAGGCGGCCGGAAGGCAGCGACGGGGTGGGGTGGGGGCCGCCGGGGCCGAACGGCGCCGCACTCGGCGCGCGGGGCTTGGGGAGGCGGCCGGCGGCGAGGCCCACCATCAGGCGCTCGAAGCGGCGGGCGGCGCGGTTGAGGCGGTTGCAGAGCGGGACGACGAGGAGGACAAGGCGCGGGTTGCGCAGGAAACCGGCGGCGACGAGCCTGGCCAGGGCGGCGAGGATACGGCCGAACCGACCCGCGAAGTCGGGGGCGAAGGCTTGGACCGGGGCCGGGAGGGGAGTGGGCTGCACGAAACTATTCCTAACACAAAAGCGGCGCCGGGGCAAGGGTAAAGTTGGTTGGTGGCGGGGGACGGGCTACGGCTGGATGCGACCCTTCCCGGCTATTCGGGCTACGCGACCGAATGTCGGCTGTTTGCGCCGAAGCGGCCATTCCGAGACCAGGCAGCGGCCCAACGGTGTTGGCAGACGTTGGCCGCAAGCTGCCTGCCTGCTGAGGCGAACGCAGCGTGGCGAGCCGGATCCACCCCGTATACGCCGGGCGCGGGCATGCGTTCAGCGGCGGCGAGACGCGCCCCTATGCGACGCTGGGCCTGCCGGTGCTGCCCAAGGTCCGGGTGAAGGCCATTATGCCGCCGGCCTGACGCTCGGCTATTGACCCGTGCCCCAGAGGGTGCCGGGACACAGCAGCCCGTCCCGTAACGGCAAGGCGCCCGGCCGGTCTTCCGCCAGCAGCAGCGCGCCGTCCAGGTCGATCCAGTCGGCCCCCGTCGCCACCAGGGCGGCGGGTGCGATGCCGAGCGAGGTGCCCAGCATGCAGCCGACCATGATGCGGAAGCCCCGCGCCCGGCCCTCGCGCGCCAGCGCCAGCGCCTCGGTGAGACCACCGGCCTTGTCGAGCTTGATGTTGATGGCGTCGAAATCGCCCAGGCGGTCGAGATCGGCGCGGGTATGACAGCTTTCGTCGGCGCAGAGCGGCAGGCGCGCGGCGACGCCGGCAAGCCGCTGCTCCTCGCCATGGCGGATGGGTTGCTCGACCATCTCGACGCCCAGCGCGGCCAGGGCGGCCGCCTCGGCGGCGATGTCGAGATCGTGCCAGCTCTCGTTCGCGTCGACGATGAGGCGCGCCTGCGGAGCGCCCGCGCGCACGGCGGCGATCCGGTCGCGGTCGCCCGCGCCGGTAAGCTTGCACTTGAGCAGGCCGAAGCCGCGCGCCGTGGCGGCGCGGGCGTCCGCCTCCATCCGCGCGGGATCGTTGAGGCTGATGGTGAAGGCGGTGGGGAACGGTGCGGGCGCGGCGAGGCCCGCCAGGCGCCAGACCGGCTGGCCGGCGCGCTTCGCCTCCAGGTCCCAGAGCGCGCAGTCGAGCGCATTGCGCGCCGCGCCGCGCGGCATCGCCTGCAGCAGCGCCTGCCGGTCGAGCGGCCCGGCATAGGCGCCGATTGCCGCCGCGCAGCCTTCGGCCGTCTCGCCCTCATAATAGATCGCCGTGCCTTCGCCCCGGCCGAAATGGTCGCCGTCGCCCACGGTGCAGACGACCACGTCCACGAAGGTCTTGGCGCCCCGGCTGATGATGAAGGCCCCCGCGACCGGCCAGCGTTCGATGGTCGCAGAAAGGATGCGGGTCATCGGCGTTTCCTGCGGAATGACGAAAGGAAGGACGGCCAGGGTCTATGCGGGAAAACAAAGCCCCCGCATAGTCCCCCCGGCCAGCGATCAGCCTGCGCCCGTTGCACCCTCCCGCGCCCCCCCTGGCATCGTTATAGCTCATGGGATATAGCGGTCCCGGAGGTGCCCGTGATCCGTGCCGTGCTGCTCGCCTGCCTGCTGCTCGTCGGCGGCGCGCCGGCGTGGGCGCAGGACCTTACCGTGTTTGCCGCCGCCAGCCTGACCGATGCGCTGCGCGACATCGCGCAGACCTGGGAAGCCAAAGGCGGGGCAAAACTGCGGTTCAATTTCGCCGCCAGTTCCACCCTCGCGCGGCAACTGCAGCAGGGGGCAGTCGCAAATCTGTTCGCCTCGGCCGACCTGCAGTGGATGGACTGGGCAGCGCAACAGGGGCTGATCGTGGCGGCGACACGGCGCTCCCTGCTGGGCAACGGTCTTGTTCTGGTGATGCCGAAGGACCGGGTGAAGCCGGTGAGAATAGCACAAGGGTTCGACCTGATGGGGCTGCTCGGCCCCGGCGGAAGGCTCACCACCGGCGATCCGGCGAACGTGCCGGCGGGCATCTACGCGCGGCAGGCATTGATAAAACTGGGGCTGTGGGAGGCGGTGGCGCCGCGGCTGGCGCCGGCGGAGA
>CAIMEK010000584.1 GCA_903839965.1 uncultured Acetobacteraceae bacterium
AGGGTGCGGCATGGCTGCATGCGCGCCCGCACCGCCCGCGCCACCGCCCGGCCGGCGTTTTCCATCAGCACCGCGACCGGCGTGCCCAGCGCCACGGCGGCGCGGTCGGCGCCCGTGGTTTCCGCGGGGGTGAGCAGTTCCAGCCGGGTCGGGACGGGCATGGGCGGGGTCTCCGGGCGTTGGCGGGTCCATTCTACACGCCCGTTCCACCCCCGGTAGCGCCGGCACCGACGCAAGGGCTATGGTACGGGGCTGCAGCGGAGTGGCGGGGCGTGGCCGTGGCAGCGCGGCAGGCCCGGCTCGATGCTCCGGCCGAGAAAGTTAAGGAACACCGCGATGACCTTTGGAGCCCTGCTGCTGGCCTTGCATGTGCTGGGCGCCATGGCCTGGGTGGGCGGCATGTTGTTCGCGCTCGCGGTGCTGCGGCCCAGCATGGCGGTGCTCGACCCGCCGCTGCGGCTGGCCTTGCACGAGCAGGTGTTCCGCCGGTTCTTCCAGATCATCTGGGTGGTGATGCCGGTGATGCTGGTGACCGGCTTCGCCATGGAAATGCTGTTCTACGGCGGGTTCGCCGCCACGCCCTGGCCGCTGCAGGCGATGAGCGGCACCGGGCTGGCCATGGCCGCCGTGTTCGTGGCCATCGTGGCCGGGCCGTGGCGGGCCCTGCGGCGGGCGCTGGCCAGGGAGGAAACGGCGCCGGCCGGCATCGCGGTGCAGCGCATCCGCCTGCTGGTCACGGTCAACCTCGCGCTCGGGGTGGTCACCGCGATCCTCGCGGTGCTGGATTTCTGAGCGGCCCAGCCGAACCGGCGTGCAACGGGTTCGGCCGGGCCGGGCGGGACTCAGTCCGGATCGACCGGCGTGGCGGGCGCCGGCGCGCCCTCCCCGACCATTTCCATGCGGCCGCTGATCTGCCCGCCGTCCTCGACCTGCAGGCGCCGATAGCGGGCGGTGCCGAGCAGCTTGCCGGTGGCGCGCACCATCAGGCTGCCGCGCGCGGTGAGCGTGCCGTCGACGGTGCCGGCAACCTCGGCATCCTCCACTTCCACCTCGCCCTTGAACATGCCGCCGGGCGACACCGAAAGCTCGGTGGCGCGGATCATGGTGGCCTCGACCGTGCCCTCGACCACCAGGCGCTCGGCGTCCTGTACCGTGCCCTGCACGGAGATGCCGTGGCCGACCACCAGGGTGCGGCGTTCGGCGGCATCGCGGCCGGGCGCGCGGCCTGGCACCATGCCGGGCCGCAGGCCGCCCGGCCCGGTGGCAGGCGGCGCGCCGGTCGGGGTGGGGGCGATGGAGAACGGCGGACGGCTCATGGGCTGGGCCTCCTTCGGAGGGGCTGGACGGAACGGGGGCACGCCCAGGCCGGAATCGGCCGAGCGGGACGCAGCACCCGCGCCGGGATAGCCGGCCAGCGGCGGCTCGCCCTGGCCGCCGGGTGGGGCGTTCGGGTTCGGGTCATTGACCGGTTGATCTTCGGGTTTGCGGCGCTTGAACACGGGCGCTCCGTTTCATTCGGTGGGGACTGGCCGGGCTGGCCTAACACGCGAGGCCGCGGATGAACAGCAGGCGACCGCGCCAGAATCCCGAGGCAACCATCCGAAGTCAACCGCCCTGCGCCAGCCCCCCCTGGGCGGGCCGGGTCCCCAGGCCGGAAAAGCGCACGCAGCGGCGGCGGCATAGCGGTTCCTCGGGGCGGTTGCCCGGGCGCGGGCGGGATGATAGGCGGGCGCTCCCCACAGGAGATGCCGCCGATGACCGCCCGCCCCGAACCGCCCCACCTCGACGTTCTTGGCATCGGCAACGCAATTGTCGACGTGGTGGCGCAGGTGCCCGAGGCATTCCTGACGCGCCATGCCATGCACAAGGGGGCGATGGCGCTGATCGACGCCGCAACGGCCGAGCGACTCTATGCGGCCCTGCCAGCCGCGCAGGAGAGCAGTGGCGGCTCGGCGGCCAATACCTGCGCGGTGGCGGCGGCGCTGGGCGCGCGGGTGGGCTTCCTGGGCAGGGTGGCCGACGACCAGCTCGGCCGGGTGTTCCGCCACGACATCGCCGCGGCCGGGGTGCATTTCCCCACCCCCGCGCTCATCGGCGGCGCCCCCACGGCGCGCTGCCTGATCGCAGTGACCGAGGACGGACAGCGCACCATGAACACCTTCCTCGGCGCCTGCGTGGCGTTCGGCCCGGACGAGGTGGACGAGGCACTGGTCGGCGCGGCGGCGGTAACCTACCTGGAGGGCTACCTGTTCGACCCGCCGGCGGCGCAGGCGGCCTTCCGCCGGGCCGCGGCGGTAGCCCACGCGGCCGGGCGCGAGGTGGCGCTGACGCTGTCGGATTCGTTCTGCGTCGACCGTCACCGCGACGCCTTCCGCGACCTGGTGGCCAACCATGTGGACATCCTGTTCGCCAACGAGGCGGAAATCTGCGCGCTGTATGAGCGCACGGATTTCGCTGCGGCGGTGGCGCATGCCCGGCTCGATATCCCCCTGGCGGTGTTGACCCGCAGCGAGGCGGGCAGCGTGATCCTGCGCGGGGCGACGACGGTGGAGGTGGCCGCGGTGCCGGCCCACCTGGTCGACACCACCGGCGCGGGCGATGCCTACGCGGCCGGGTTCCTCGCCGCCTACACCGCCGGGCGCTCGCTGGCCGCCTGCGGGCGCCTGGGCAGCATTGCCGCGGCCGAGGCAATCTCCCATCTCGGCGCCCGCCCGCAACGTCCGCTCGATGGCGAACTGGCGGCGCTGGTCAACTGACAAAGCCGGATTGCTCCGGCATCCGGGCCTACCGGCGAGGGCGGTGGCAACGGCAACGACATGTGGCGATTGGCTGACCTGACCAATCGGCGCTCGAAAACCGGGCGCCGGAAGCCTATCTTTCCGCCATAGCGAGGTGGGCCGCTCCCGGTACATGCACCGGGACGGCCCGTTCGCGCGCCACCACAATCCGGCCTGAAGGCGTCCCATGGACATCCGCAACATCGCGATCATCGCCCATGTCGATCACGGCAAGACCACCCTGGTCGACCAGCTGTTGCGGCAATCCGGCAGTTTCCGTGACCACCAGGTGGTCGCCGAGCGCGCGCTCGACCGCAGCGACCTGGAGCGCGAGCGCGGCATCACCATCCTGGCCAAATGTACCAGCGTGGAATGGGGAAAAACCCGCATTAACATTGTGGATACGCCCGGCCATGCCGATTTCGGGGGCGAAGTCGAACGCATCTTGTCCATGGTCGACGGTGTCGTCCTGTTGGTCGACGCCGCGGAATCGGTCATGCCGCAGACCAAGTTCGTGCTCTACAAGGCATTGAAACTGGGTCTGAAACCCATCGTTGTCATCAATAAGATCGACCGTTCCGACGCCCAACCGAAGGAAACGCTGGAATCGATCTTCGATCTGTTCCTGGCGCTGGAAGCCAACGATTATCAACTTGATTTCCATGTCCTCTACGCATCCGGGCGGCAAGGCTGGGCGGTCGCCGAGTTGGACCAAGAGCGCAGGGATTTGTCGCCTCTGTTTGCCCGAATTGTCTCGGATGTTCCCAAGCCCAAGCCATTGACCAAGGCGGGCGACGAATTTCCCTTCTCGATGCTGGTGACAACATTGGAGGCCGATCCGTATCTCGGCCGGGTACTGACCGGACGCATCGAATCCGGCGCTATCACCGTCAACCGCCAGATCAAGGCGCTCAGCCGCGACGGCAAGATTGTCGAACGCGCCCGCGCCACCAAACTGCTTGCCTTCCGCGGGCTGGCGCGTGTGCCGGTGGAGCGCGCCGAGGCGGGCGACATCGTCGCCATCGCGGGTTTGCAGACGGCCACCGTCGCCGACACGCTGTGCGATGTGCAGGTCGAAACTCCGATCTTCGCCACGCCGATCGATCCGCCGACCCTGGCGATGACGGTCTCGGTCAACGATTCGCCGCTGGCCGGGCGCGAAGGCGATAAAGTTCAGAGCCGCGTGATCCGCGAGCGTCTGCTGCGTGAGGCCGAAGGCAATGTCGCCATCCATGTGCGCGAGACCGGCGAAGGCGCTTATGAAGTCTCCGGGCGCGGCGAGCTGCAGCTCGGCGTGCTGATCGAGACGATGCGGCGCGAGGGCTTTGAGGTTTCCATCAGCCGGCCGCGTGTGCTCTATCGGAACGATCCGGATACCGGCCAGCGGCTCGAACCCATCGAGGAAGTCACTGTCGACGTCGACGATCCTTACACTGGCGTGGTGATCGAGAAGATCTCAAACCGCAAGGGCGAACTCGCGGATATGCGCCCGACCGGCGCGGGCAAGACGCGACTGATCTTCCTGGCGCCGTCGCGCGGGCTCATCGGCTATCACGGCGAATTCCTTACGGATACACGCGGCACCGGCGTCATCAACCGGATATTCCACGGCTACGCGCCCTACAAGGGACCGGTTGCCGGCCGTACCAATGGCGTCCTGATTTCCACCGGCGACGGCGAAGCGGTCGCGTACGCGCTGTGGTATCTGGAAGAGCGCGGCAAGCTGTTCGTGCTGCCGGGCATCAAGGTCTATCGCGGCATGATCGTCGGCCAGCATGCCAAGGACAACGATCTCAATGTCAATCCACTGCGCGCCAAACAGCTCACCAACATCCGCACCACCAGCAAGGACGAAGCGGTGCGCCTGACGCCCATCGTGCCGATGACGTTGGAACAGGCCATCGCCTATATCGAAGAGGACGAACTGGTGGAAGTGACGCCCCAGTCGATCCGCCTGCGCAAGCGGGACCTCGATCCGCTCGAGCGCAAGCGCAGCGCGCGCACCGAAGCAGCGGATTAGTCTTTTTCGCGGCCAATCCTTGCGAAGGGGGAGGCAAGCCGGCAGGGCAAGTGCTACGCTTTGACCGACGATTCCGAGTATCTTCCCATGTCCATCGCCGACGACATCGCTTTCGCGCACAAACTTGCCGACGCGGCGGGGGAAGTGATCCGTCCCTATTTCCGCCAGCGCATCGAGGTGATCGACAAGGGCCAGGGCGTTGCCATGTTCGATCCGGTGACCGCGGCCGACAAGCGCGCCGAGGAAGCCATCCGCGCTCTCATCAAGGCCGAACGGCCCCGGGACGGCATCCTGGGTGAGGAATATGGGGAGGAAGCGGGCACCAGCGGGCGCGTCTGGGTGATCGATCCGGTCGACGGCACGCGCGCCTTCATTACCGGCCAGACTCAATGGGGCACCTTGATCGCGCTGAACGAGGGCGGCGCGCCAGTGCTCGGAATTCTCGACCAGCCGGTTTTGCGCGAGCGCTTTGTGGGAACGGCGGCAGGCAGCTTCCTGCATTCGCCCGAAGGCAAGAGCCGGCTCGCGACGCGGTCCTGCGTGGGGCTCGGTACGGCCGTGCTGATGACTACCCATCCCTGGGATTATTTCACCGAATCCGAAC
>CAIMEK010000585.1 GCA_903839965.1 uncultured Acetobacteraceae bacterium
AGCGCGCGCGCCGCGGCGCTGGCGGCGGGCCCCTGGCGGCGCCTGGCCGGCGACATGGCTGTTCTGGGGCGTGCGGAGATCTTGCTGTGCGGTCGCCCTGCCGGGCCTGGCCGCGGCTCCGGCCGTCGCCCAGGATGATCTTCCCGGGGCTCAAGAACGAGGCGCAGCGGAAGAATGTCATCGCTTATCTCGAACAGTTCCAGACGGATGGATCCAGGAAGTAGCCCGGCCCGCCGGCTGATCGAGCCGCTCGGGCTGCTCTGCGGCGTGGCCGCCGCCGAGGCGGTTCGCCAGGGCGCCGCACGGCCGCTCGCCGGCGGCGCGCTGGCCTACACGCTGGCGCGGCTGATCGACGGCGCCCAGGCCTCGCTGGTGGCGGCCTCGGCCCTGCCGGCCGATTGGGCGGACGTTGCCGAGCTTCTGGCGGCGGCGCCGCCGGAATGGGCGGGGCTTGGCCCGGCGCCGGTAGTCATGGGGATCGTCAACGTCACCCCGGACAGCTTCAGCGACGGCGGCGATTACGCCGACCCGGTGCACGCGGTGGCGGGCGGCCAGGCGATGATCGCGGCGGGAGCCGGCGTGCTCGATATCGGCGGCGAGAGCACCCGCCCCGGCTCGGCGCCGGTGACGCCGGCCGAGGAGCAGGCGCGCATCCTGCCGGTGATCCGCGGGCTGCGCGATGCCGGCGTGCCGATATCGGTCGATACCCGCCATGCCGCGACCATGGCGGCGGCGCTGGATGCGGGGGCGAGCATCGTCAACGACGTTTCGGCGCTGGCGCACGACCCCGCCGCCGCGGCGCTGGTGGCCGCGCGGGGCGTGCCGGTGGTGCTGATGCACATGCGCGGCACGCCCGCCACCATGGGCAGCCTGGCGACCTACGACGACCCGGCGGTGGAGGTGGCGCTGGAACTGGCCGAACGGGTGGCGGCGGCGGTGGCGGCGGGCATTGCGCGCGAACGCATCGTCGTCGATCCCGGCATCGGCTTCGCCAAGCGCGTGCACCACAGCCTGCGGGTGCTGAACGGGCTGGCGCTGCTGGCCAACCTGGGCTGCCGCATCCTGGTGGGCGTCTCGCGCAAGTCGTTCATTGCGGGGGTGGTGGAGGTGCCGCCGCCGAAGCGGCGCGTTCCGGGGTCGCTGGCCGCGGCGCTGTTCGCGCTGGCGCACGGCGCGTCGGTGCTGCGGGTGCATGACGTGGCCGAGACGGTGCAGGCGGTGCGGGTGTGGCAGGCGCTGGCCGAAAGCGCCGGATGAAGGTCGCGGCGCTCGCGCGGCGGCGGCCGGGCAGGTGCGGAAAAAACGATGGCCAGCGGGCCGGGCGGCGCCTAATGTTTCTTCACCGTTTCCATTGGCAGGCACATGCCTGAACGCAGTCGCGACATCACCTTTTCGGTTCCCCTGATCGCCCGCGGCGACGTGTGCGTCGTTGGCGGCGGCAGCGCGGGGATCGCCGCGGCGGTGGCCGCCGGGCGCGCCGGAGCGCGGACCATCCTGGTCGAACGCTATGGGTTCCTGGGCGGCACTTCGACCGCCGGTATGGTCGGGCCGTTCATGTCGTGCTGGGCGGCCGATGGCAGCGGGCCGATCATCGCCGGCGTGTTCCGCGAAATGGTCGATCGCATGGTGGCGCTGGGCGGCGCCATCGATCCCGACCAGGTGGCGCCAGGCACGAAATTCAGCGCCTATATCGAGATGGGACACGGCAACGTCACGCCGTTCCATGCCGAGGCCTGCAAACTCGCCGCGCTCGAGCTGGTGGAAGCGGCCGGCGTTCAGACCTGGTACCACACCAGCTTCGTGCAGAGCGTGGTGGCGGGCGGCACCATCACCGGACTGGTGGTGCACAACAAGAGCGGGCTGGGACTGATCGAGGCGCGCACCGTCGTCGATTGCTCGGCGGACGCGGATGTGGCGGCGGCTTCCGGCGTGCCGTTCCATCTCGGGCGCGAGGCGGACGGACGGATGATGCCGGCGACGATGTTCATGCGCATCGGCAACGTCGACGAGGCCAAGGTGGAGGCGTACGCCCAGGCGCATCCCGGCGAGCGGCTGTTCAGCTCGCTGGTGCGGCAGGCGCGCGCCGAGGGACGGTGGGACTATCCGCGCGAATACCTGCTGATCTACCGCGAGCCGGCGCCCGGCGTGTACCGCTGCAACATCACGCGGCTGAGCGGCGTCGACGGCACCTCCGCGCGGGAGCTGTCGCGGGCGGAAGTGCAGGGGCGGCGGGACTGCCTGAAGATCTTCGAATTCATGCGCGCCAACTGCCCCGGGCTGGAGAACGCGCAACTGCTGGAGACCGCGGCGCAGGTGGGCATTCGCGAGACCCGCCACATCGTCGGCAAATACACGCTGACGGCCGACGACGTGATTTCCGGTCGCCGCTTCGCCGATGGCATCGGACGGTGCAGCTATCCGATCGACATCCATGACCTGAACGGCACGCGCAGCCGACTGATCGCGCTCGGCGGCCGGGTGGAGACGGCGACAATGCCGGCCGAGGAGCGGGCGGCGGTCGAGGCGGCGAACCCGACCGGCGCGGCGCCCGGGTTCTACGACATTCCGTATCGCTGCCTGGTGGCCGAGGGCGTGGACAACCTGCTGGTGGCGGGCCGGCCGGTTTCGGCGACGCACGAGGCGGCGGCCTCGGTGCGGGTGACACCGCCCTGCTACGCGATGGGCCAGGCAGCCGGCCTGGCGGCGGCATTGTCGGTGCAGCGCAATGTCACGCCCGCTCTGCTCGATACCGACCTGCTGCGCAGCAAGCTGGCGGCGCAGGGTGCCATTGTGTAGCAAAATGCCAGGGCTCCATCGTCGCGCGAAGGCGCGCGCCGGACCGGGTGGGTGCGGGGCAAAGCCCCGCTGAACGGGAGGAAACCATGTCGATCACCAGGCGCCTCGTGCTGGCCGTTCCGGTCATGTTGGCCGCGCCGGCCATTCTGCGGGCGCAGAAGCCGGAGCGGCTGCTGATCGCGGCGCACCGTGTGCACCAACTGGTGGCGACCAGTGCGCAGGGCGGCGACATCACCAAGGCGTGGACGGCGCGCACGGGCGTCGGCGTGGAGTGGCTCACCTTCGAGGTCGGCCCGTTGCAGGACCGGCTGTTTCGCGAGGCGTCGCTGCCGGAGACCAGCATCGACATCAGTTTCCTGCTGAACACGCAGTTGACACCGGGAGCGGCGCGGTTGTTCGAACCGCTCGATGCGTTGATGGCCGCCAACCCGATCGAGGATATGGGCGACCTGTTCTCCGGCATGGTGCAGGCCAGCCGCATTGGTGGGGCGCAGATTGCCATTCCGTACCGCCACACCGCGTCGGGGCTGCACTGGAACACGCAGTACTTCGCCGAACGCGGCATTGCCGCTCCGCCCGCCACGATCGAGGAATTCTTCGAGGATGCGCGTCGGCTCAGCTACACGCGGGCGGACGGGGCGCGGGTGTCCGGCTTCGTGCTGCCGGGAATGTACTATTCCAACGTGATCGACATCGCGCGGGCCTGGGACGGCGACTTCATCACCACGGACTTCAAGGTGGTGGCCAACCAGGGCGGCATGGTGAAGGCGGCGCAGGCGTTGCGCGACCTTTACGTGGCCGGGGCGCTGCCGCGCAACGTGACGACGGTGCAGAACGAGGAGGTGGACACCTGGATGCAGCAGGGTCGCGCGGCGATGTGCTGCACCGGCATCAGCCGTTCCGGCATCTACGGCAATCCGGAAAAATCGAAGTTCCCCGGCGGGTTCGCGGTGGAAGCGCTGCCGACCTCGAAGGAGCTGCAGCCCAGGATGACGGTGGCGCCGACGAAGGTGGAGTTCTGGGGCACGGCGATCCCACGCAATTCGCGCCACAAGGAGCTGGCCTGGGACCTGATGCGGGAGATGACCAGCAAGCGGGCGGTGATGATGATGGCGCTGAACGGCAACGGGCCGGTGCGCAATTCCACCTATGACGATGCGGACTATGTGGCCAAACGTTCATATGCGCCTGCCGAGCGCGCGGTGCTGAAGGTGGCGCGGGTGCCGGTGCCGGCGTTCGACAACGCGCTGCGGGCGGTCGACATCTTCCGCGAGGAGCTGGAAGCGGCGGTGCTCGGCATGAAGCCGGTGCAGCAGGCGCTGGACGACCTGACGACGCGGGTGAAGCCGCTGGTGGTCGTTTAGAGCAATGCCAGCCTGAGCGGCATCGCTCGCTCAAATATGGCTGGACCGATTTCAGTCTGGCTGAAATCGGTCTAGCGGCCGAGGAACGCCCTGCGAATGAAATCGTCGGCCAGAAGTTCCTCGCCGGTGCCGCCCTTTACCGTGCGGCCTTTCTCCAGCACGTAGCCCCGCTGGGCAATTTTCAGCGATTGGTGCACGTTCTGCTCGACCATCAGGATAGAAACGCCGGTCGTCGCCACCGTGGCGATCATCTGGAACAGTTCCTGTACGCGCTGCGGGGCGAGGCCGAGGGAGGGTTCGTCCAGTATCAACAGTCGCGGCTCGCTCATCAGGCCGCGGGCGAGCGCCAGCATCTGCTGCTCGCCCCCGGAAAGCGCCCCGGCAAGTTGCTGGCGGCGTTCAGCCAGGCGCGGGAACCTTGCCCAGGCGCGGACCAGCGCCGCCTCGGCTTGCGCAGAGGGCTGTATGATGCAGCCCATCTGCAGGTTTTCCAGCACCGTCATCTGCGGGAATACCAGGCGGCCCTCGGGCACCAAGGTGATGCCGCGACGCACCACGACATGGCTGGGCCGGCCCTCCAACGCCTCGCCGTCGAACCGGATATGGCCCGATTGTGGTCGGAGTGCGCCGGCGATCATTTTGACCGTTGTGGATTTGCCTGCGCCGTTGGCGCCCAGCAGCGCTACCACCTCGCCCTGCTCCACGGTGAACGACACGCCGCGTACCGCGACGATGCCATTGTAACTGTAGGCCAGGTCTTCGACTTCCAGCAGGGGCATCCGGTTGCTCCACGGCGATCAGCGAAGACCACAATACCTCGCCGGTGCTGCGATCGACAACGCCGAGGTCGGTAATGTGCGGCCCTGAATTGCGGGCGAGGCTCGTTCCCGATCGCCCGCTGTCAGCATCGGCAAGGGTAACGGCCGGTCCGGTCAATTCCTCGCCGCCAACCTGTCCACCTTAAGGGGCGCACTCCGGTTTCGCGCCCGAAAGTGACTCCCCGCAAGGTGCGGGATTGGGCGTCGTGGGCTGCGCGCGGGGGCGTCTGGAGGTGGATTGGCGTATGGCGAGACAACAAGGCCGATCGCTTCCAGCGCGATGGCGACGGGGGGACCAGTCCAGGTTGGCGCCGCCGAGGACGCCGGGATCGGCGTAGAAGAGGGTGTTTCCGGCGGAGAATCCGCGGCGCGAGACGGCGTGGCAGAAATCGGCAAGCTTCCGCTGTGCTGCTTCAGGGGCGAGTTTGCCATGGAACGGCTGCGTGATCAGCGCACCTGTGCCCAGTGAGCCCTGGCCACCCCTGGGCAAGCAACACATCCGCGGTGCGCCGAGTGCCTTGCCGCGCGCGGCAGTGGCACCCGGTGCATGGGCCTTCAACCGCACTATTGGCGGCAGACGCGACGATCGTACAGAATGTGTGGCGGGCGGCGGCATGGAAGGGCCAGGCCCTGCTTCTGTGGTCCTGGCCAGCACGAGCGGTGCCGCTCACGCTCGAGTCAGGAGGTGGGTACAAGGCTGCATGACCGAACCGGGGAGCAGCGACGTGGGTAGCGGGAAATTCCACGAAATCTGGATCGCGCAGTGCGACGCGGCTCGGGACATCAAAATGCGCTTCGGCCTCAAGGCGGCGTTCGATTACCTGGTCACCGAGAAACTGCTTGGTTTCGCCAGCGCTGCTGCCGATTACTCTGACTTCGCCAGGGAATTGCCTCGGTTCGTTTCCGAGGTGCGGCGAATGTTCACGCCAGAGGAGATTCGATCACACATCGCGCGGGTCGAGCGTGAGCAACGCGAAAAGGTTGCCGACGCCGCGGAAGTCGATGATGAATTGTTTCGTGAAAGCCCGGCCATCGCTGCCGAGCGAGCGCGGCAGTTCGCAATGATAAAGGAATTGCTGACTGCGCCGGAGCTTGGGACTTCGTGAGCAGTCCGGCGAAGCCACAGCCTGAGACATCGACCCAGGAAGTCCTGGCGGGCCTCGTCGAACGTGTTACTTACCACAACGCCGAAACCGGCTTCTGTGTGCTTCGGGTCAAGGCGCGCGCACATCGTGAATTGGTCACCGTCGTAGGACATGCGGCGACGATCTCCGCCGGCGAATGGATTACCGCGTCGGGCAACTGGGTCAACGACCGCACGCATGGCCAGCAGTTCAGGGCGCGTTTCCTGCTCAGCTCGGCGCCGAGCTCGATCGAGGGCATCGAGAAGTACCTTTCCTCCGGCATGATCCGTGGCATCGGTCCGGTCTACGCAAAGAAGATGGTCAAGGGATTCGGCGAGAAGGTGTTCGACATCATCGAGGCCGAGCCTGATCGCCTGCGCGAGGTCGATGGCATCGGTCCGGTCCGCGCCCAACGCATTACCGCGGCCTGGGCCGAGCAGAAGATCGTTCGCGAAATCATGGTCTTTCTGCACAGCCACGGCGTCGGCACGGCCCGGGCCGTGCGGATCTTCAAGACTTATGGCGCAGACGCTGTTCAGGTGATGACCGAGAACCCATATCGGCTTGCGCGTGACATTCGCGGTATCGGGTTCAAGACAGCCGACGCGATTGCCATGCAGCTCGGCATCGAGAAGACGGCGATGGTGCGGGTGCGGGCGGGGATTTCCTACGCCCTGACCGAAGCGATGGACGACGGTCATTGTGGGCTGCCCACCGAAGAGCTTGCGCCGCTGGCGGTCGAATTGCTGGAGGTGCCGAGAGAGTTGGTGCAGACCGCGCTCGATCTTGAATTGGGCGGCGGCAGCGTGACCGCCGACACGGTCGGCGACAAGCCATGCGTGTTCCTGGGCGGTCTCTATCGGGCCGAGAAAGCCATTGCCGAACACGTCCTGCGGCTGATCAATGGCGCGCTACCCTGGCCCATCATCGATGCGGACAAGGCATTGCCCTGGATTGAGCAGAAGACCGGTCTGGCGCTCGCCCAGAGCCAGGTTGCCGCCATAAGGTTGGCCCTGGCCTCCAAGGTCCTGGTCATCACCGGAGGACCCGGGGTGGGCAAGACGACCATTGTGAACGCCATTCTGCGCATTCTCGCGGCGAAGGGCGTGGGCATGCTGCTCTGTGCGCCGACTGGCCGCGCCGCCAAGCGAATGACGGAGGCTACCGGGTTCGAGGCCAAAACCATTCATCGGCTGCTGGAGGTTGACCCGCGCAGCGGAGGGTTCAAACGCAATGAGGAGAACCCGCTCGACTGCCGCCTCCTGGTGGTTGACGAGACCTCCATGGTTGACGTCATGCTGATGCAGGCGTTGCTGAAGGCCGTGCCAACAGATGCCGCGCTGTTGATCGTGGGGGACATCGACCAGCTTCCTTCAGTCGGACCCGGTCAGGTCCTGGCGGATGTCATTGCCTCGGGCGCGGTGGCCGTCGTGCGACTGACCGAGGTATTTCGGCAAGCCGCTCACAGCCGCATCATCATTTGTGCCCATCAGATCAATCGAGGGACCATTCCCGACCTTTCCAGGCCCGACGGTGAAAGCGACTTCTTTTTCGTGCCTGCCGACGATGCCGAAACCGCCGTATCGCGCATTGTCGAGCTCGTGAAGACACGCATTCCCCAACGCTTCGGCCTCGATTCCATTCGCGACATCCAGGTACTGAGCCCGATGAACCGTGGCGGCGTCGGCGCGCGCTCGCTGAACATCGAACTGCAGGCCGCCCTCAATCCCGCTGGCGAGCGCAAGGTGGAGCGTTTCGGCTGGACGTTCGCGCCAGGGGACAAGGTGATGCAGATCGAGAACGACTACGACAAGGAAGTCTATAACGGCGATATCGGCTACATAAAGGACCTCGATCCCGACGCGGGCGAGCTGACCGTCAGCGTTGACGGCCGGAGCGTCACCTACGGCTTTGGCGAACTCGACACGCTGGTGCTGGCTTACGCAGCGACCATCCACAAGAGCCAGGGGTCCGAGTATCCGGCCGTGGTCATCCCGGTTTTGACCCAGCATTATGCGATGCTGCAGCGGAACCTGCTGTACACCGGGGTGACCCGGGGGAGGCGGTTGGTGGTGCTGGTGGGCCAGCGGAAGGCGGTTGCCATGGCAGTACGCAACGTGTCGGGACGGCGACGGTGGTCGAAATTGCGGGAGTGGCTCGGCGAAGCGGCAGCGGCGGGGCGGAAGGCAGGCAACGTGAGACCCGTCCAATGGTAGCTCCTGGCATGCTGCAAAACCCGTTGGTCCGGGCTTGGCTTGACGGTATCGAGCCAGCGTGGACACTGCTGGATCAGGCAAGCTTCCACGCGCTGGATCGGCCGCCGTCGCCCACTGATGGTCCGATCCGGCTTGCCTCCGATCTCACACCCGAAGAAATCCATGGCTCAGCCGTCGCCCGCAATGCACGCGTCCTGCCGCGGGCCGCGGCGGACGGACCGGGGCTGAAGACGACAGCCACCGGGAACCTGTCGCGCAGCGTCGTGGCGGAGATGTGTGATCGCTTTTCCTGGCCAGGATTCGACAAGGAAAGTGCGCTTTCATTCCACAAAGTTGTCAACGAGCCGGATTTCTTGCCGCTCCACTTTGTCCGCCACATTGCTGAGGCGGCCAAATTCATGCACCGTCGGAAGGGCTTTCTGAGGGCCACACCCGCGGGCCGGAAGTGCCTGGAGGAGCCGCTCATACAGGCCCTGCAGGCGATCTTGTTTCACATCACATTCTGGTACACCGACCTCGGCTACTTTGGTCGTGGCCTGCATCCTGGATGGCCGCAACGTAACGTCGGCGTCGTGCTGTGGTCGTTGTCGGTTGCCGCAACCGGCTGGCAATCACCGAAGAGCCTGTCGCGCCTGTGTACCATCCCGATCGTTGGGGTACTGGAGAGCCAATGGGACACGGCGTCTCACATGATGGAGGCAAGGATCTTGCGGCCCCTGATGTGGTTCGGGCTGATGGAGCACAGACAGGAAGGCGTCGAGGGGAGCCGGTTTGATCGGCGGCATTTTTATCGCAAAACCGCGCTTTTCGATCGCTTCCTGTCATTCTCGGTCGGGCTGGAGGGAGATGGCGCAATGCGCCACTGAAGGAGTGGTGCAATTGTGCCTTCGTCCGCGGCATTTTTGCGGAATCGTGTTGACGAATGGGACCTGACCAGACCGATTTCAGCCAGACTGA
This sequence comes from uncultured Acetobacteraceae bacterium, assembly GCA_903839965.1. Lineage (GTDB taxonomy): Bacteria > Pseudomonadota > Alphaproteobacteria > Acetobacterales > Acetobacteraceae > Rhodovastum. Next base: position 9,276 of record CAIMEK010000585.1, read on the forward strand.
AATCGGTCCAGTCCTATTTGGGCGAGCAATTCCGCCAGCTCGCGGATCGCAGGGCGATTCCGCTCAAGCTGGCATTGCTCTAGAGCTTCACTCGCCCGGCGAGGGGTCCAAGGCGTTCTGCGTGGTTCCTGGCCAGCGCAAGCCCGAAGTCGGTCGGGCGCAACGCGGGGGCTCGATCGTGGATCTCCATACCGGCCCTGAGTCCGAACACGCGCTTGCCCCAGCACACCAGGCTCTCCGGAGATTGCATGATAAAGCTCGCCGCCGGCAGCAGGCGTGCATACGCCGCCTCTGCCTGCGCTTCCCGGCCAGCATGGAAATGCTCCCAGGCGGCCACCTGGTAGTCAATGACGTCAGGCGCGAGGATCAATCCGACGCAGCCGGCACGCAGGTTATCGATCAGTTCGAGTCCGCCGCGGCCATTCAGCACCGGCACGCGGCCGCCGGTTGCCGCAATTACCCGCTCGACCTCGACGGCCGACACCTCCGCCTTCAGGCTGCACAGGTTCGGATGCTGCGTTACCAGATGAGCAATCTCGTCCGCGTTCAGGCCCCGGCCAAGAAATGCGGGGGCATTCTGCAGGCCCACAGGCAGGTCGGTTTCCGCAATGACCCGCCCATAGAACGCGATGTACTCGGCGGCGGGAAAGCTGCCCACCGGGGGCGGCTGCAAGATTACCCAGTCGGCGCCGGCCGTCTCGGCGTGTCTGATCTGCGCCACCTGCTCGGCGACCGATGTGCCGAACACGGTGAAGAACAGCGGAACCCGGCCGGCATTGTCTTCGGCCAGCCAGTCCATCACGCTGCGCCGCTCCACTTCGGTGAACTTTGCCACCTCGGTCGCAATGCCGAGCGCTCCGATGCCCTGGACACCGGCGGCCAGGCAAAGCTCTGCCTGCCGGCGCATGGCCGCGCGGTCCAGCCGCTCGGAACGGTCGAACAACGCGTAGAGGATCGCATGAATGCCTGCGTATCCGGCGAAGTCCATAGGCTGCTTCATTTGATTTCTCGAACTTTCAAGGGCAGTGCCCCGCTGGCGAAGCGTGGCGGCCAGTGCCGCCGCCTCCGGTTGTTTCCGATTGGGTTGGGCCTGGACATGATATCCGATATATACATTTCCCCCAAGTGGGCTGCCTTCGGTGACTTCCCCACAGGGAGGAACGACATGAATTCCAGGGAGCGCGTGGTTGCCGCGCTGAACCATCAGCAGCCCGATAAGATTCCGTTCGATCTGGGCGGGACCAGGGTTTCCTCGCTGCACGTCGGTTGTATCGCGCAATTGCGAGACTGGTACAAGCTTCCGAAAGCCCCTGTGACCACCTGGTGCATTGCCCAGATGGCCGGCAGCGTGCCGGACGAGTTGGCGGACCGGATGGGAACCGACACGGCGGCTGCCATCCCCCGAGGCGGGCCGTTCGGGCTGTTGCGAGAGGACTACAAGCCCTGGACCATGCCGGGAGGCCAGGAAGTGCTGGTTCCGGGAATGTTCAATCCGACCCCGGATGGGAGCGGCGGGTGGTACCTGCATCCGCAAGGCGACACGAGTTGCCCGCCGTCGGGGCACATGCCGACGAAATGCACCTACTTCGACAACATCGAGCCGGATATCGAGGTTGACGAGGAGCATCTGGATCCCGCCGACAATACGGTGGAATTTTCGATCTACGACGACGACAATGTGCGGTTCGTTGCGGGTAGTGTGGAAGCGGCCTGGCGGACCGGGCGCGCCGTGGTGCTGAACATGAGCGGCGCCAGCATCGGTAGCGTCGGCGACATCACCGGCGGGGCGGTCAAGCATCCGAAGGGTATCCGCAGGATCGAGGAATGGTACGTCTCGCCGCTACTGCGACCGGACTACGTGAAGGCGGTGTTCG
>CAIMEK010000586.1 GCA_903839965.1 uncultured Acetobacteraceae bacterium
CGCAGCCTGATGGCCGCGCCGTACGCGCCGGACACCGTTACGCTCGCGGTCGATTACAACATCGAGACTCCGATCAACGATCCGGACGACTTCACCCGGGTCAAATGCAGCGACGGCCGGATCGAGCATATCGGCAAGGTGATCCGCGACTTCAACGCCATCGACACCGGCATTTTCCTGTGCACCCCGATCATGTTCGAGGCGCTGGCGGAAAGCCAGGCGCAGGGCGACGACAGCATTTCCGGCGCCATGAACGTGCTGGCGCGATGGGGGAAGGCGCATGTTTTCGATATCCAGGGGCGGCTCTGGCTCGATGTCGACGATCCCGTGGCCTACGCGAAAGCCGAGGCGCTGCTGACCTCGGGGCGGCTTTGACGCCCGTGCCGTGACGGATCACCCAAGCGGGGAGACGAAGGTCGTGCAGACCGCCGAGCCAGTCCGGAGAGCGCGCGAGATCGAGGAGTTCACCAACCTCCATTTCATCCATCCGATCGCCGGCCGCCTCGTTGTGGTGTTGGCGCGCCTGCACATCCGCCCGAATGCCGTTTCGCTGGCCGGCATGGCGTTCGGCGTATTGGCCGGGGTCGCTTACGCGAACTACGGAAATCCGCTTTGCGCGATCGCGGGTTTCGTCCTGATGATCGCCTGGCATGTGATGGATGGCGCCGACGGGCAGCTTGCGCGCCTGACGCAGGCGCACTCCGAGACGGGCAAGATCCTCGACGGCATCTGCGACTACGTCACCTTCGCCGCCGTCTATGTGGGGTTGGCGACGGCACTCGGCCGGCAGCACGGCGGGTGGGTCTGGTGCGTCGTCATCGCGGCCGGCGCCTGCCACGCGATGCAGGCGGCCGCCTACGAGGCGCAGCGGGAGGAGTACAACTTCTGGCGCTGGGGCCGTAAGTCCACCACGCTGATGGAGTTGAGCGCCCCGCCCCGTCCGGCGGCGGCGGCGGCTCCGGCGCAGGGGCTGCTGGATCTGCTCCATGGCCTGTATGGGCGGCTGCAGTTCCTGATTTCCGGCGGCACCCTGGTGTTCCACCAAAGGGTGGCCGCCGCCCTGCACGCGCGGCCCGAGCTGGCCGGCGCCATCCCCCAGCGCTATCGCGAGGTGTTCGCGCCGATGATCCGGCGATGGTCCGTGTTGTCGTCGAACTATCGCACCCTGGGGATTTTCATCTGCGCGCTGGCGAACGCGCCGCTGTACTACTTCTGGTTCGAGATCATCGGGTTCAGCGTGATCATGGTCATCCTGATTTCCCGCCAACACGCGCGCTACGCGCTGTTCTTCAAGGGCCTGGATACCGCGGAGTTGGCCCCCGCTACCTGTGCGCCCGGCGAAACAGGTAGACCGCCAGGGTCATGAGCAGCAGCGACGGCGCCAATGCGCTGAACGCCGGGTTCATGCCCAGCAGCAGCGACAGGTAGTGCGTGATCTGCTGGGCCAGCGAGAAGACGATGCCGAAGAGCGCCCCGATGGTGATCTGTTGCCCGTAATGCTGCGCCCGCGGCGGCCCGAACACGAAGGGGGCGGTAATCATGATCATGGCGGCCATCGAGAAGGGAATGCTGACCTTGGTCCATAGCTCCTGCTCGTAGCGCACCGCCTGCTGGCGGCGTTGCTTGAGATCGCGGACATACCGGTACAAGGCGATCGGCGGCATGCTCTCCGGCGGCAACAGCAGGAGCTGGGTCGGGATGAACGACACCCAGGACAACGAGGCAAGGTTCTCGGTCTGGAATTGCCCGCCGTTGATGCGTTTTCGCACCACGTCGTTCAGCAACCACGTGCCGTCCGGCTGCACATCGGCGCTCCCGGCATGGATGAAGCTCAGCAGGTTCCCATCGGGGCTGAAATCATAGATGTCGATATCCTTCGGCACGTTGCCGTACTGAAACTCCTGGACGTTCAGGAACTGCTGGTCCCGCTGCGCCCAGAAGCTGTCGCTGCTGCGCAGCGACGTCGACGACGACAGCGCGGACAGGCGCTGCGACTGGGCGAGCTGCTGCGCCGGCGGAACCACGAACTGAGCCATCAGGAACAGGGCAATGGCAATCGGCACGGCGAGCTTGAGGACCGAGGCGACGATGCGCTCCTCGGAGATGCCGAGGCTGCGGAATGCGGTGAGTTCGAAATTCCTGGCCAGCGCCCCCAGCGCAAGCAGGCTGCCCAGCAGCATCGACACCGGCGTCACCTGGATCAGCCGCGCCGGCGCGGTCAACACCACGTAGACGAAGGCATCGACCACGCGGTAGTGGCCCTGGCCGACGGAGGCGAGCTGTTCGACGAATTCGAGCAGGCTGAACAATGCGGTCAGCGTCGCCGCGACCAGCACGATGGCCCGCAAGGCGGTGGCCTCGATATAGCGGTCAAGCAGGGTCATGCTCGCCAGGCGCGCTGTTCGAAGGGGCCGACCCGGGGGCTGCGGAGCGTCGCATCAGGCGGGTCTGCCCCGGAATTTCGTGGCCAGGTTCGGTCCGCACATGACCAGGAGCAGGAGCAGGCAGAGCAGCGCCGGCGCCCACCAGATGCCCGGAAACCCGGGCACCACGCCGTGCTGAACCCAGGTGCGCGCCGACGTGCACAGCAGGTAGTAGCCCGAATAGATCAGGATCGCCGCGCCGTATTTGGTATATTTCCTCTGCCGCGGCTCCGCACGGCTCAGCGGCACGCCCAGCATGCCGAGCAGCAGCGTCGACAGGGGCGTCGACAGGCGCCATTGGAATTCGGCGATGTCCGCGGGCTGGTCGGAGAGCGCGAGATGCAGGCTGCGGGCGGCCACGGCGCTGTATTCGAGGGGCGCGACGTCGCGGCCGTCCGGGTCCACGATGATCCCCCCCGCGGTCAGGAACGAATCGGCCTGGCCGGCCTCACGCCCGATCCGATAGATGTGGGCATCGCTCAGATAGACCTTCGGACTGCCGTTCGCCGTTGTTTGCGGCAACGGGTAGGCGAGCTGGGCGTGGATGATCTCGATGCGATCGCTGTAGCCGATTTTCACGAACACATCGCGCCCGGGCAGGTCCGGTCCGGCGCGACGGCCAAGGAAGATCACCCGGTTTCCGTTCTGGCCGACATAGAAAGTGCCCGGCTCCATCGCATTGGCATCGAGCATGATCTCGGCACGTTTGGAAAGCTCGTGCAGCTTCTGGTACGCCCACGGCCGCACCACCAGCGACAGGCCCGCAACCGCGATGGCCAGGCAGCCCGACAAGGCGACCACCGCCCGCATCACCTTTGCCGGGGTCATGCGCAGCGCGAACATGGCGATGAATTCGGAATCGCCGTGCAGCTTGCCGAACGCCAGCACCACCGAGAGATACAGCGATATCGGGATCAGCACTTCCAGCGCGATCAGCAGTTTCAGACCGATCATTTCCGCGATCGTATCGGTCGGCAGCAGCCCGTTGACGGCCTCCGACAGGAAGCCGGCGGCACAGTAGCCGCAGAACTAGGCAACCAGGATGCCCAGAATGGCCGCCAGCGGGGCGCTGATTTCCCGGATCAGGTAACGATTGAAGATCACGGCCACGCCCCGTCCGTCCGCCGGCGGGCGACCGTCTGGGCATCTCCCGCGTCGGGCTGACGGAAAGGGACAATGAGGCTATCGCTCGTCACGGCGGATCGCTCTCTTGGCACGCGTTGTTCTATAGAGCCTGCTCCCAGGGCGGTCAATTTCTGGATTGGCGAGACGGTGGTGGGAAACCTGCAAGGAAGCGCTTGCAAGCCGACTTCCGCCGGTATCGGTTGCCCCGCGCGGAGCAGGCAGAAGGATTACCGGAACGTCATCAGCAACCTTGCCGCTGGCGGGCGAATTCTCGCCAATAGTGTCGAGGCGGGGCTTTCCGGGCGGGTCATTGCCGGACCGCAGGTCGGCGCGGGCCGCGTGGCCGATGTCGGTTGACATCACGGCTGCAAGTGGCAGTTTGCCCGCCAGCGCCGCTGTCTTCACCCCCGCATGGGTTGTGCGGTTCGGCTGTGGCGGGCCCTGCCTTGCAGGAGGGACGTGAAGTCTTCGCCGGCAGGATGCGGGGCCGGAACAGCGACCAGAGGGTACACGTGCGCGACATCGCAATAGTCCCGACCGGAGTGGATCGCCAGCCGATCCGACGCGCCGCACCCGGTGCTCCATGAAAATCCTGTTCACCTTCGAAAACCCCCTGCCGAGCGCCGAAGCGGACGCCGAGGTGTTCGTGACCACGGCGAAATGCCTCGCGCCCCTGACCACGCGGTCGTGGCTGCACGTGCCGCTGTCGGACAACGGCAGCGCCGAGGCGATTGGCGCCCTGGCGGGGATGCCGGTGGTGCGCGCCCACGCACCGCTGCACCCGGCGGCGCTGCGGCATTTCTGCTGTGGGCTGACCCTGGTGCGCAGGCCGGAATTCCGGCAGGCCGATTGCGTCTACACGCGCAACCTCTGGGTCGCCTGGCTGGCGGTGCTGTGCGGGCAACTGGTTGCGTTCGATCATTACCGCCCCTGGGCCGCCCAGATTCCGCCGCTGCAGCCCTGGATCTATCGCCTGTTCTGCAACCGGCGATTCCTGGTCAACATCTGCCACTCCGACTACACCCGCAGAACCTACCTTGATCTCGGCATCCCGGCGGATAAATTGATTTGCATCCACAATGGTTTCGCGCCGGAGCGGTTGCAGGCCGCCGTTTCGATGGCGGTCGCGAAGCCAAGAATCGGCGTTCCCGCCGACAGGAAAACCGTCGTCTACACGGGACGCATCAACCACAAGAAAGGGCTGAGCCTGGTGATCGAGGCAGCGAAGCAGTTGCCCGACCTGCTGTTCATCCTGGTCGGCTCGCAAGGCGAAGGCCCGATCGAGAAGCTGGCGAACGGCGTCGCCAACGTGCGGTTCGTCCCTTGGCAACCGGCGGAAGCGCTCGGACAGTATGTGTTTGCCGCGGACGTGTTGCTGATTCCGCCGTCCTGGCAGCCGCTGGCCGAATTCGGCTCGACGGTGCTGCCGCTGAAGCTGTTCTTCTACATGGCTTCGGGCCGTCCGATCCTGGCCGGCGACACGCCCGATATCAACGAGCTTCTGCGGCATGGGGAAAACGCCTTCCTGTGCCGCCCGGATTGCCTCGATGCGATGGTCGCGGGGCTGACGGCGCTGACCACCGACACGGACCTCGCCAGCCGCCTTGCCGCGGCGGCGAAGGCGGACAGCGCCGGCTTCACCTGGGACGCCCGCGCGCACAAAATCGCCGACGTCCTGGCGCGCCGGCTGAGCACGCTGCCCGAGCAAGGCGGCTGGGGCTGCACGCAATTTGGCGCCTGCCTGCGGCAGTCCTGGCGCTGGCTGGCGCACCTCGTGCGCAAACGCTCCTGGGTCTTGCCGCCGGATGCGGCGGCCGCCCTTCGCCGTTCCGCTGAATGACGGCCGAACGGCCTTCCACCGGCACCGATCGCTATCGCCGGCACCTGGGCCGCGGCTTCAACTGGCTCGGCGGCGCGACGGTCATCGCCAAGGTCATCGACTTTTCGACCATCCTGGCGGTGCTGCTGTTCCTCACCAAGGAGCAGGTCGGCATCGCTTCGCTGGTAGTTTCCGTCGGCATGGTCATCGAGGCGTTCGACGGACTGGGCACCAGCGACGCGCTGGTGCAGGCCCGCTCGGTGTCGCGGGTGCAGGTCGATACGTTGTTCTGGTTCGTCATCGGCGCGGCGAGCCTGGTTGCCGGAGCGACGCTGCTGGCCGCACCCTGGATCGAGGCGGTCTACGGCGTCGCGGGAATGGCGGCCTATTTCGGGGCGGTCGCGGTCAAGCAGCCGCTGGTCGGCGCCGCGCTGATTCCGCTCGCGCTGCTGAACCGGAACCTGCGCTACGAGCGGATCGCGGTCATCAACGTTTGCGCGACCCTGGCCGCCGCATTGACGCGGCTCGGCCTGGCCGTTTGGGGCGCCGGCGCCTGGGCGATTGTCGGCGGCTATACGGCGAGCGGCCTCTACATTTTGATCGGCGCCCTGGTGGCCAGGCCGTTCCTGCCGAGGCCGAGGTTCGAGGTGTCGGCGATCGCGCCGCTGGTGCGCTTCGGCCTGCGCGCCGCCGTTTCGAACATCTTCGAGCAGATCTTCAAGAACGTCGATTACCTGCTGGTCGGATGGTTTTGGGGCGCCGCCCAGCTCGCGGTGTACCGGGTGGCGTTCGATGTCGCCATGGAGCCGGCGATGGCGGTCGGCACGCTGGTCAACCGCACCGCCCTGCCCGTGTTTGCCCGCGTATCGTCCGCTCGGGACCAATTTGTGCAGTCGGTGACTTGGTCGTTGCGCCGGGTCGTGCTGCTGGTGGCGCCCCTTATGGTGGGGCTGATGCTGGTCGCCGATCCGCTTACCGCGATGATCCGCGACGGGCTGGGCAACAGCTACGCCGCGGCCGCCCTGCCGCTCAAGCTGCTGGCGGCGGCGGCGCTGCTGCGCGTGAGTTTGCAGTTGCTGTCGCCAGTGATGATGGCATCCGGACGCCCGGGATCGGCGGCCCGTCTGTCGGCCGCGACGCTGCTGCTGCTGGGCACGGGCATTTTCGCCGCCGGCTTCAGTTTCCCTGCGCAAACCGGCATCGTCGCCGTGTCGGCGGTGTGGTTGGGCATCTATCCGCTATTGCTGGTCTGGGGCAGCCGCTACCTGCGCCGGCACTGGGACATCGGGGCGGGAAGGCTTGCGCGCGCCTTCATCGTGCCCGCTATCGGCATCGCCGCCATGATCGCCCTCGTGGAGGCGGCGCGGCTGTTGATCGGCAGCAGCGATCCCGTGGTGCAGATCGGCATCGTCGGGGTGGCGACGGCACTGACCTATGCCGCCCTGTTCGCCTACGCCCGCCATCGGCCTCAGGGAACGGCTTGATCGGCAACCGCGGTCGGGGCTTTCGGGCCGGCGATTTTCTGCGCGCCGCGATGGCGGTCGAACATGCTCATCTGGTGCACGCAACTCAACGTGCAGGTCGGGCTACAGGATTTCTCGGTGTGGAATTCGCGGCGGATGTCTTCGCGCGTGTAGTCGAGCAATGGAATGTTTGGGTAGCCGCGCTGCTGCGAACACCAATGCACGCGGCCGTCCTCGGTCACGTAGAGGTAGCGCGCGCCGGCGCGGCACTTCCAGGCGTTGGGCCGGCCATGCATCAGGTTCTTCTGGAACAGCCAGTAGTTCAGTTTGTGCACCATGGACGGCGATATCTTCGTGACCTGGCCATAGGCGCGCAGTTGTTCCGCACTTAAGGCCTTCAGCGTTCCGGTGTGATCGTGCAGCACGCCCACCGAGTGCTGCAGCCCGTATTTCACCGCGGTTTCGGCCACCGTCACCACGTCCTGCGTGCGTTCGCCGCTGACCCCGAGCACGGAATTGACGTTGACCTTGAACCGCGCGTGCTCCGCCAGCAAGGCGAGCTTGCGCTCCACCGAAGCCAGGCTCTTCATCGACACCTCATCTGGCTTGAGGTTGTCGATGCTGATCTGCATGCCCTGCAGGTCGGCGGCGTTGAGCCGCTCGATCCACTCCCGGCTGAGGCGGAAGCCGTTGGTGATCATGGTCACGATCATGCCATGGCCGCGGGCCGCGCGGATGATGCGGTCGAGATCGGGATGCAGCAACGGTTCCCCGCCGGTGAAGGTGACCGACGCGCACTTCAGGGCAGCCAGCCGGTCGACCCGGGCCAGCAGGTCCGGCAGCGGAACCGGTGGGGAGAAATCGTCGTATTCGTTGCAATAGCCGCAGGAAAGGTTGCAGCGGCGCGTCACCACCACCTGGGCCAGCAGCGGCGTGTAGCGCGACCCGAGCGCGCGGGCCAGGAAACGCAGGCCGGAACCGAGGCCGCTCAGCCGGCCGAGTGGGGGACGATCGCTCATTCGTGTCCGAAGGTGGTTGCAGGCGAAAATGCAGGACCGCAGGGCCGCCCAGTATAGTCGCATCCGCGGTCCCCGGAAGATAATTCAAGGAATGGCCTTGCCCTCATTGCAGGCGTCTGCGGGCCGCATGCCACGGCGGCGGCCACCAGCGCAGTCCGGCGACATCCAGCAGCCATTCGCCGGAAAACGTGTGCCGCGCTTCGGGATTCCCGGCACTGGGCTGCGCATAGAAGGTTTCCTGCGCCGGCCAGCGGTGCAAGCGTGTCCAGGTCCAGGCGCCGTAGCGCCGGTAGATGCGCATCAGCTTGCGGGCGGTGGCCAGGTCGGGCCGGACGATGCGGCGTTGCGTCCAACAGGGCTGGCTGGCGACCTGCTGGGCCAGGCGCCAGCTTAAGGCGCCGACGTAATTGGAGAACCAGATCGTGTAGCCGAGTTCGGCCTGCAGCGCCGCGACGGCGCGATGGACCTGGATGTGCTCGGTGTGGCCGTATTCGCCCCAGGGGTTGTGCGTACAGACATCGCGGCATCCCGCGAGCGCGGGTCGCAATGCCGCGACCAGCCCCGGGTAGTTGGCTTGGTAGCGCGCCCGCGCCGCGGCATCGGTGATTTCGATGCCCGTGGGCGTCAGCTTCGGATGTTTCCAGTCGGCGAAAAACCTGGCGCCGCTCTCGGGCACCTTGAGATCGACCACGCGGGTCAACGGCAATGCGGCGACCGCCAGCCGCCGGGCCGCGGACATTTTCGGCCGTTCGAACAGGTCGGCGAAACAGAACACGATGCGCTCGGCGGAGGCGACCATCGAACTCAGCCACAGGCTTTCGTCGTCCGGGTGGGCGACCACCACCGCCAGATGGCCAGCGTCGCTAGCCGTTCTGCCGGACGGCATCATACAGGTTCTCAAGCGTTGCGGTTTGCCGGCGGATATCGAACTGCCGTTCGACGAGGGCTCGCGCCTCGGCGCCCATGCGAAGCCGCGTCGGCGGATCGTCGAGCAGGTCGTTCAGGCGCGCCGTGAGCGCGTTGGCGTCGCGTTCGGGCACCAGCAAGCCGGTCCGGCCGTCGATGACGCCTTCCGGGATTCCGCCCACCCGCGTGCCGATCGCCGGCATGCCGGCGGCCGCGGCTTCCAGCAGCACCATGCCGAGACCCTCGACGCGCCCGGTGGCCGTGCGGACGCTTGGCAGCACCAGCACGGCGGCCCGGCGCATCCAGGCCAGCACCTGCGCATGCGGCAACGCGCCGAGAAATTGCACGCGCTGTTGCACCCCCAGCGATTGCGCCAGCGCCCGCAAGGAGCGGTGCAACGGGCCGTCGCCGATGATGACCAGTTTGACGTCCGCGTGCCTGCGGTCCAGGACCGCGAACGCGCGGAGCAGATATTCGGTGCCCTTGACCGCCACCAGGCGCGCGACGTGCAGGACGGTCGGCGTTTCCTCCGCCGGATCGCGCGGCGTGATCGCCTGCAGGTCCACGCCGATATAGTGGATCCGCGTGCGTGCTTGCGGAAAGCCCAGAGCCAGAACCCGGTCGCGGATGAACGACGAGGCGCAGAGGAACAGGTCGCCCTGGCGGGCAAGCCGGCGGCGGAACAACGGATAATGCGCCCAGGCCGGCGAACTCAGCAGGGCGGCGGTGGACAGCGTCGCGTCGAAGCCATGGAAGGTGGTGACCAGCGGCACGTTCAGCCGGCGGGCCAAAGGGAGCGCATAGACGCCCTCGATGCCGAAATGCGCGTGGATGAGCGAGAGGCGGCTCTGTCCCAGCAAACGCTGATAGGGTCGCGGGTCGCGGGTGAGCATCTGCCAGGCCACCAGCGGCTGCGGCCAGGCTGGGCTGAGATCCTGCAAGGCGAGCGAGGCCGCGCCGGCCGGCGGGTCGCCGAAACGCAACCTGCCCAGATATAGTGGCCGGTGCCGCCGCAGGTGTTGCGCCTGCTGGGTGATGAACGTTTCCGAAGCGCGGAACAGGTTGTGGCGAAATATTGCGACCTCGCCTCCCTGTAACCTCTCCCCGGTGTTCTCGTCCCGCATCCTGCCTCCGAAGAATTCGCCTCACCGCTTCGAGGGGCGATCCGACCCGTCCGGCAAACTGCCACTTGCGCCAATGATGTCAACCGGCCGTGGTTTCTCGGCGGGATTCACAATCGATGCCGCAGCGTCGGGGGCCGGCCGCCGAGGCCAGCGTGTCTCCGGCGCCACTCCCGCAAAGCATGATTTGGTTTCGGCAAGTTACCACTTGCGGCGGCGACTATGACGCCAGTACATAACGCCGTGGCAAGCGCGATGGATTGGCTGGACAACGAGCTATGAGGCGGACAACTCGCGGCAGCGCACGGATGGCGCTGGGGGCATTTGAGCTGGCGGTGTCGAGCTGCCTGGTTCTGTCGTTGGGGTGCGTGGGGCAGCCGGCCCGGGCAGCACTACCGTCACCCTGCGATGCCACCAACCCGAACGAGATTCGCCTCCAGGTCAGCGTCAGCGGCATGCGCTCCAGCGAGGGCAACGTTGCCATCACGATTTATCCGGACGACCCGTCGCACTTTCTGGACGGCGCCTACAAGGTCGCCCGCCAGCAGGTGCCGGTGACGCTGCCGGTCACGCATGCCTGTTTCGTCCTCGCCGAACCGGCCTACTATGCGGTGGCCCTGTTTCACGACCACAACAACAGCGGCCACTTCGATACCACGGTGCTCGGGCTGCCGGCCAAGGGCTATGGCTTTTCCAATAATCCGACCTTGTATTTCGGCCCGCCCAACCTGAGCCGGGTACGGTTCAGCGCGCACCCCGGCGACAATCCGGTGTCGATACAGCTGAAATACTGAGTGCGCCTGTCGCGTTGCGCTCCACGGGGCGCGAACGGGCGGATGCCTGCGCGCGCGGAAGTTGTTCTCCGACCCAGGATGTGCGAAGGGTGCGGCCCCGGCGTGTGGAACGCTTCACATGTGCCTTTCGAGCGCAGGGGAAGGTGATGCACGACGATATTGCCCGGCGGTCGGCGCCCTGCGAGCGCATCTGGACCATCGCCGCCTTGTTCTTGGCCGTGATTGCCCTGGGCGCGGGCTGGCCGCTCCTGCTGCGCACCACTGCGGCCTTGCAGATCGACTACAATGAAGGGTGGAACGCCTACCGCGATCAACTGGCGGCGCATCTGGTGCCGCTGTACGGCAGCCCGCCGGATTTGGAGATCACCAATTATCCGCCGCTGTCGTTTCACCTCATCGGGCTGCTGAGCCATCTTACGGGCGACGTAACGCTGACCGGGCGAGTCATTTCCCTGCTGTCGCTGGCGAGCGTTTGCCTGCTGATCCGATCGATCGCCAGGCAATTCGACGCCCCCGGCAATGCCGCTTGCTGTGCAGCCCTGCTGTTTGCCGTATGGCTGCTGGTGTGGATGCCGAACCGCATCGGGGTCAACGATCCGCAGTTGCTGGGGATGGCCTTCGAGATGCTGGGGTTTTTCTGTTTCATCCGGCGCCCGGAGTCCGCCACGGCCCTGCCGGCCTCGGCGGTGTTGTTCGCGCTCGCGGTTTTCACCAAGCACAATCTCATCGCCCTGCCCTTGGGCGCGGGCGCGACCCTGGTGATGAACCGGGAATGGCGGCTGCTTTCGCGCTGGGCGACGGCCGGCCTGCTGGCCGCGGCGGCGCTGTTCCTGGCGAGCGAGGCGATCGACGGGCCATATTTCCTGGCCCACATGATGCGGGCACGCGCCTACCAACTTTCCAACATCCTCGCCGAAAGCGGACCCTATCTTCTGGTCTTTCTGCCATGCTTCGCCATTGCCCTGGCCTGGGCGTGGCACAACCGCTCCAGCATCCGCCGGCGGCCGCTGGTGCTCGGTTGGCTGGCGGCCCACCTCACCGCCTTCGTGTTGTCGGGAGGCGACGGCACCGGGCATAACATTTTCTTCGAGGCCATCGTCCTCGACGCCATCATCGTGGTGATCGCGTTCAGGGATTGCTTTGCGCAACGGGTCAGCGGATCGCCCGGGATGGCTGCCCTCCTCCTCGCCCTGCCGACGCTGTTTCCGCTGTGCCTGCTGCCGGGCAAGGTGTCGGCCGGCCTGCGCGAATGGCACGCGCTTCCCCGGCTGCAGGACGAGTTCGCCAAGGGCGTCGGCCTGCTGAGGAACTCGGCCGCGCCGGTGCTCTGCGAGAACCTGCTCATGTGCTACGCGGCTGGCACGCCGTCGGCCTTCGATCCGTTCTATGTGCTGGATCAGATCCAGATGGGCCGGCTCGACGAATGCAGGATCGTGGAGCTGGTCGAGAGCCAACGCCTGGGCGCCGTCGAGATCGGCGACACGGATGTTCCGGCGCCGGCGACCCGCAGGCGATTCACCGGGCCGTTCATGCAGGCGCTGGCGCAGCGCTACACGGTCGTGCTGCGCACGCCGGAACTTGCCATATGGATGCCCGCCGCGGCGGCGCCGTCTTCGCCAGCCACGCCGTGTCCATCGCCGTGAGCCGACGATAAGGGCCAATCGCCATCGCCGGCACCCCGTCCCGGGCGCGATGGCAGGAACGCTATCGATCGCTGCGAGGGCCGACGGAGATGGCGAAGTCCGGGCAGACGTAAAGGCATTCCAGGCACCCCACGCAGCCCTGGCTGTTCTCCGCCCGGTAGGGGCGATAGCCGCCGGCGTTGAACTCACCGGTCCGGGCGAACACGTCGAACCGGCAAACCTCCTTGCAATAGCCGCACTCCTTGCACAGCGCCGGATCGACTTGCACGTCGAAGGCGCGCAGGTCGCAGGACAGGCAGCGGCCCGCTTCGACCATCGCCGAGGCGGCGTCGCAGGCGGCTTCGACGAGAGCAAAACTGCGCAGGCGCTCGGTCGGCGCAAGCGTGGCGGGTTGCGCACGCAAACTGCCGCGGGGCGCCGCTTCGCCGGGGTCCGCGGGGCGCTGCGGTTTGGCGAAGATGCCGATATCGCCTTGGCCGCCGAGGAAACGGTCGATGGCGGCGGCCGCCTTCTGGCCATGCGCGATGGCGTCGATGACGGAGGCCGGGCCGCGCACCGCATCGCCGCCGGCGAAGATGCCGCGAACCGAGGTGGACAGGGTGCCGGCATCGACACCGATCGTCCCGTCGCTCCGCTTTGCGAGGCTGCGTGCCGGGGCTTCGACCTGCTGGCCGATGGCCACGATGACGCGCTCGGCCGGCAGGCTGTGCTCGCTTGCCGCCACCGGCAGCGGGCGGGGCCGCGCGCTCGCGTCGGTCGGCCCGGGCGCCATGCGCACGCAGGCGACCGCATCCGCCGCGATGCGCACGGGCGCGGTCTGGAACGCGATCGCCACACCTTCCTCGATGGCCGCGGCGATTTCGTCGGGATGCGCCGGCATGTCGGCGCGCGTGCGGCGGTAGATCAGCCGCACCTCCGCGCCGAGGCGGCGGCTGACCCGCGCCGCGTCGATCGCGGTATTGCCGCCGCCGACCACGACGACGCGCTCGCCGCGCATGTTTGGCGGGTCGCCGGCGTTGACCGCGGCCAGGAAGGACAGCCCGTCGATCACGTGCGCCCCCGCCTCGCCCGGAATGTCCAGCCGCGTCCCGCGCCAGGCGCCGGAGGCGACGAGGGCGGCAGCGAAACCTTGCGCGAGCAGGTCCTCGACACAAACGATCCGCTCCCCCACACGGATTTTGACGCCGGCATCGGTAATGCCGCGAAGATCGGCCGCCACCGCGTCGTCGGGCAGCCGGTAGGCGGGGATGCCGTAGCGCAGCATGCCGCCGGGCCGGTCCAGCGCCTCGAACACCACCACCGCGTGCCCGAGCAGGGCGAGGAACCAGGCGGCGGTCAGGCCGCACGGGCCCGCGCCCACGATCGCCACGCGCTTGCCGGTTGGCGCGAGCGCAACGCAAGAGCGGCCCTCGTCCGCACCACGCTCCGCGGCGACGCGCTTGAGCAGGCGGATGCCCAGCGGCGCATCGAACTGGCCGCGCACGCACTGCGCCTCGCAAGGATGGAAACACGCATGGCCGCACACCAGCGGAAACGGGATGCGGTCGCGAATGACGTCGAGCGCCGCGCCGAACTGGCCGAGCCGGACATGGCGGATATAGCGCGGCACATCGATGCCGGCCGGGCACGCACGTTGGCAGGGAGCCGTTTTCCTGGGTGTCGCGCCATCCATCGGACAGGTTCCCTGCTTGCCGCCCCTACACCGAAGCCGCCAGCCCGCTGCCGATGGCGAGCAGGCGAAGGTTCTGCTCGCGGGCCGGCGGCCGGAAGCGCGCCTCGATTGCCCGTTGCAGGCTGCGCAGGCTCACCGACCCAGTGCCGGCGGCCAGGGCGCCCAGGGCGACGATGTTGGCGCTGTCTGAACTGCCCAGGTCGGCGGCGGCCCGGGTGAAGCCGCGACCGTGGCAGTTGGCGCCGCCGCGCGGCTGCACGAGCCCGTTGTCGTACAGCAGGGTCACGCCCTTTGCAGTCCAGGCCTCGTATTTCGTCGCCGCCTCTTCGCTCAGCGCCAGCACGCAGT
Source organism: uncultured Acetobacteraceae bacterium (assembly GCA_903839965.1). Classification (GTDB taxonomy): domain Bacteria; phylum Pseudomonadota; class Alphaproteobacteria; order Acetobacterales; family Acetobacteraceae; genus Rhodovastum. The sequence goes on from CAIMEK010000586.1 coordinate 14,334, forward strand.
CGGGCTTGCGCACCTGCTGGAAAATGATTTCGTCGTCGTCGATGATCACCTCGGCCAGCGACAGCCCGCCGCGCGAGGCGATGCCGTAGGACTGGGTTTGCACGACATTCCGCCCGTCCAGCATGGCGGCTTCCGCAAGCAGGATGCCGGCCAGGATCAGCCCCTGCCCGCCGGTGCCGGCCAGGATGAATTCATGGTGCGTCATGCCGGCCTGGCCTCGGCCGCGCGCGCGCGCACCCTGTCGTAATTGGCACCGAAGTCCGGCGCGTCGCGCTCGAGCAGAGTGCCGATGGGGAAACAGCCCGCGCGCCCGGCCGGCGGCAGTTCGCGAAAGCGCTCGACGGGAACCGCGTGTTGCTGCAGCCAGTGCAGCGATTGCACGCCCTCCGGCATGTCGTTGCGGCGGCCGAACTGCGTCGGGCACGGGCTCATCACCTCGACGAGCGAGAAGCCCCGGTTGGCCAGCGCCCGCTGCATCAGCCCCTGCATTTCCCAGCCATGATACGGCGTGCTGCGGGCGACGTAGTTGGCGCCGGCAACTTCCGCGAGCGCGCAGATGTCGAACGCCCGCTCCGGATTGCCGTACGACGTCGTGCTGCTGAAGCTCCCTTCCGGGGTGGTCGCCGAAGCCTGGCCGCCGGTCATGCCGAAGTTGAAATTGTTCAGCACGATCGCGGTGACGCCGATGTTGCGCCGGCAGGCGTGGATGAAGTGGTTGCCGCCGATGTTGACGCTGTCGCCGTCGCCCATCACCGCGACGACATGCAGTTGCGGCCGGAAGGCCTTGATGCCGGTGGCATAGGCGAGCGCGCGGCCGTGCGTGGTGTGCAGCGCATTGGTCAGCAGGTAATCGTCGAGCTTGCCGGTGCAGCCGATGCCGGTGACCACCACGGTGTCGGCAGGCTTGTAGCCCAGCTCTTCGAAAGCGCGCAGCAGGGCGCCGAGCATGGCGCCGATGCCGCAGCCCGCGCACCACATATGCGGCAGGGCGCCGGGCCTGAGGTATTTGCGTCCGGTCGCGTGGGTCATGCCGCGGCGTCCGCTTTTGCGCCGGCGGGCCGCGTGATGGCGTCGAGGATTTCCTCGGGGGTGATGATCGTTCCGTTGTAGCGGTTGACCCGGCGGATGTCGGCCGTGGGCCCCAGCACCTTCCTGACCTCGCCCGCGAGCTGGCCAGCGTAGTTCATTTCCGGCACCACCACGATGCGGGCGCGGCCGCCCAGTGCCGCGACCTGCTCCGTCGGGAACGGCCAGACCGTTTGCAACTGCAGAACACCGGCCCGGATGCCGGCGGCGCGCGCCGCCAGGGCTGCGCTGCGGCCGGCGCGGGTGGGCGCACCGAGGGTAACCACCAGCACGTCCGCATCGTCGGCATCGAAGGTGCGGGTCATCACGATTTCGCAGCAGTGGCGCTCGATCTTTTCGTGCAGGTGGCGGATGCGCGCGGCGGCGTTGGCGGGGGCGTTGTTGCTGATGCCGTCGGCGCCGTGCATGGAACTGGTGACATGAAACACGTATTCGTCGCCGTACGAAGCCAGCGGCGCGACACCGTCCTCCGCGGCCGCGAACGGCAGGTAGGAGGAAGGATCGCCCTGCGGCGCCGCGCGTTCGACCACGGCGATCTCGCCGGGCAGCGGCAGCAGCACGTTCTCGCGCATGTGGCCGACGATTTCGTCCGCCAGCAGCACCACCGGCGTGCGGAAGCGTTCGGCAAGATTGAAAGCCTGCACGGTCAGGGCGAAGCATTCGCCCACCGTGGCCGGGCAGAGCGCGATGACGCACTGGTCGCCGTGGCGCCCCCAGCGCGCCTGCATGATGTCCGACTGCGCCGGCTTGGTGGCGAGCCCGGTGCTCGGGCCGGAACGCTGCACATCGACCACCACGCAGGGCACCTCGCCCAGCACCGCCAGCCCCAGGTTTTCCTGCATGAGGGAGAACCCCGGCCCGCTGGTCGCGGTCAGCGCCTTGGCGCCCGCCAACGCCGCGCCGATGACCGCGGCGATCGAGCCGATCTCGTCCTCCATCTGCAGGTACACTCCGCCGATGAGCGGCATGCGGGCGGCGCATTCGTCGGCGATTTCGGAGGACGGCGTAATCGGGTAGCCGGCGTAGAAGCGGGCGCCGGCGTAAATGGCGCCCTCCGCGATGGCCTGGTTTCCCTGCAGGAGACGCGGCCGGCGCGCCGGCGCGGTTGCCATCGTTGGACCGTTCCTCTTCCGCGCGAACGACGGAAATACATCGACAATATTCGATCCGGGACCTCCCGGGCCGTCATTGCAGCGCCGCAGGATGGTCCCGCGCGGTCCGATCCGCAACAACTTTCCGGGCGATGGAGCACGGCCTGGCAGTGATGCGCGATATGGTGCGGATCGGCGCCGTCATGTAGAAGCGCGCCCAGGCGCGCGGTTCAGGCGCCGCGGCAAACGCCTGCGGGAGAAGCGGCCGATGGATGGGCTTGCAATCAGTGTTGCGGTGGCGGCCGTCATGTTCGTCAGCGGCGCTCTCGGATTGAATTTGCATCGCTGCGTGCCGGCGCGACATCTCACCAAGGAGTCGCACGACGTGATCCGGCTGGGAACGGGCATGCTCTCGGTGCTCGCCTCTCTCGTGCTCGGGCTGCTGATCACCGCCGCCAAGACCTCGTTCGACAGCACCAGCGCCGCCGTGCGGGCCTACGCGGCCGACCTTACCCTGCTGGACGATGTGCTGCGCGACTACGGCGACGGGGCACTGGCGGCGCGCCAGCAGGTGAGCGACTACACGGCCCGCCTGCTGAGCGATGTCTGGGCCAATCGCTACGGGCATCCCTACATGGTCGAGAACCGCGCGGCCGGCGACATCCTCGAGCACACCTTCCAGGCGGTTCGCGCGCTGACGCCGGCCAATCACCAACAGCAGGTACTGGCGGACAATGCGATGAGCCTGGCGGTATCGCTGCTGCGCCAACGCTGGCTGCTGATCGCGCATGCCGACACCAGCGTGCAGCCGCTGGTCATCGGCATCCTGGTGTTCTGGTTAGCCGCCATCTTCGTCAGTTTCGGCATCAACGCGCCGCGACACGCGACGATGCACGTGGTTTTCCTGATCCTGGCGGTCGGCATCGGCAGCGCGCTGTTCCTGATCCTGGAGTTGAACAGCCCGTTCGACGGCCCGATGCGAATTTCCAGCCAGCCGATCCAGATGGCGCTTTCGCACATGCTGCCGCCAGGCCGCTGAATCCCGGTTCCTAGGTCAGGCTCTCCCGCGGCAGCGCCAGCAGGCCGGGCGCCGGGGTGAAGCGCGGTTCGGGCAGCCCCGGGGTGTCCACCTGCATCGCGAAGATGCCGCCGGCCAGCGGCTGTTGCGCCAATTGGTCCGCCGTCAGGCTGCCGCGGCCGGAGGCGATGAACAGCGTTTTGTAGTCGGCGCCGCCGAAGGCGACCATGGTCGGGTTGTCGAACGGCATGGGAATGTCGCGATCCACCGCCCCGTCGGGCCGGTAGCGCACGATGCGCCCGCCCATGAAGCGCGCGCTCCAGTAGCAACCCTCCGCATCGACGGCGGCTCCGTCGGGAAGTCCCTGGCCTGGCGGGATGGCGGCGAAGATGCGCCGATTGGAGACGTCTCCGCTCGCCGGATCGAGGTCGAAGGCCCACACCACCGGGCCACGCGAGTCGGCGTAGTAAAGGGTCCGGTTGTCGGGCGAGAAAGCCAACCCGTTCGAGGCGATCACGCCGTCGGCCATTTGCCGGCACTCCCCGCGTGTCGACAGCCGGAACAGCGCCCCGTTCTTCAGCGTGCGCGGGTCGTGCAACGTGCCGGCCCAGAAGAACCGGCCGGAGCGGTCGCAGCGTCCGTCATTAAGGTGGACCTGAAGCTCCGGCCCGAACGGCTGCGCGATCCGCGCCAGCGTGTTGCGTTGCAGGTCGATCAGGGCAAAGCCGCTGTGCAGCGCGGCCACCAGCAGGTTGGCGTCGCAAATGGCGAAACTGGCCACTTTCTCCTTCACCGGCCACGCCGTGTTGTGCCCGGTGCGGACGTTCAGGCGGTTCAATCGGAAATCGTGGATGGCGGTCCAGTAGAGCGCCGCGTCCTCGGGATACCACACCGGCGATTCCGCGATCCTCGCCTTTGCATCCAACAAACACGCCAGCTCGACCATGTTGTTCTTCCGCAATGGCTTTGTGCCAGATGCGAGGTTAGCGAGGCGGTATTGCCCGGGCAAGGCATGCGGAGCATGCTTCTGGCCGTGTCCGCAAGGACCGGGAGGACGCCCCATGAGTTCCGATTTCGCCGCCTATCCAAGCCTGCACGGACGGGCGGTGTTCGTCACCGGCGGGGCGAGCGGCATCGGCGAGGCGATCGTCGAGCATTTCGCCGCCCAGCAGGCCCGGGTCGCCTTCGTCGACATCCAGGACGAGCCCGCCCGGGCCCTGTGCGCGCGCATCGGATCGGCCGGCCATGCCGTGCCGCACTACGTCCATTGCGACCTGCGCGACATCCCGGCCTTGCGCGCCGCGATCGCCGGGGCGGCGGCTGCGGTGGCGCCGTTCACGGTGCTGGTCAACAACGCCGCCCATGCCATGAACCAGGCCTGGCAGGAGGCGACGGTGGAATTCTGGGACGACCAGATGGCGGTGAACCTGCGGCACCACTTCTTCTGCATCCAGGCGATCGCGCCGATGATGCAGGCGCAGGGCGGCGGCTCGATCATCAATTTCGGCTCGGCTTCCTGGCACAAGCGGCGCGGCGGCATGCCGGGCTACACCACCAGCAAGGGCGCCATCGAGGGCATGACGCGCGGCCTGGCCCGTGACCTCGGGCCCGACAATATCCGGGTCAACTGCGTCATTCCCGGCCAGGTCATCACCGAGCGGCAATTGCTGCGGCATTCGCCCGAGTACCTGGCGGCCCGCCTGAAGGAGCAGTGCCTGAACCAGCAACTGCGCGCGCCCGACCTCGCCCGCCTGGTGCTCTGGCTGGCCGCCGATGATTCGCGGATGTGCACGTCGCAGAACTGGATCGTGGACGGCGGCTCGTTCTAGAAACCAACAGACTATGACGACCGCGACCGCATGGCAAAGCGCGCCTCCTGCGCAC
>CAIMEK010000587.1 GCA_903839965.1 uncultured Acetobacteraceae bacterium
CCGCCGAGGCCGCGGTGCTGGCGCAATCCGGCGACGGCCGCACCCTGGCGCGCGCGCTGGCCAGCTTCGCCCCGAACGCCGCCATCGCCGAAGCGCCGATCGCCCTGCCGCCGGAGGTGCGCAACCGCCTGGGGCGCCTGGTGCTGGAAGGCCAGGCCTCGGCCGGCGCCGTGGTGCTGCTCGACGAACGCTGGCGCCGCCGACCCGTTGGCCTGCTCGCCGGCGACGCCACCACCGCGTCCACCCCGCTGACCGGCCAGCTCTACTATCTCCGCCGGGCGCTGGAGCCCACCACCGAGGTGCGGCAGGGCACCCTGGAGCAGTTGCTGTCGCGCGATCTGTCGGTGCTCGTGCTGGCCGACGCCGTCGTCGCCGACGGCCCGGACCGCGCCGCGCTGGAAAAATGGGTCGAGGGTGGCGGCCTGCTGGTGCGCTTCGCCGGCCCGCGCCTCGCCGAGCATCCCGACGCGCTGCTGCCGGTGAAGCTGCTGCAGGGCGATCGCCAGCTCGGCGGGGCGATGTCGTGGAGCCAGCCCGCCGGGCTCGCCGCCTTCCTCGCCGCCTCGCCGTTCGCCGGGCTGGCGGTGCCCGATGAGGTCCGGGTGACCCAGCAGGTGCTGGCCGAGCCGGGCGCGCAGCTCACGGACGCCACCTGGGCGCGGCTGGCCGACGGCACCCCGCTGGTGACCCAGGCGGCGCGCGGGGCCGGCCGGACCGTGCTGTTCCACGTCACCGCCAATGCCGACTGGTCAAACCTGCCGCTGTCCGGCCTGTTCGTCGACATGCTGCGCCGCCTGGTGGCGCTGTCGGCGGGGGTCGCCATCGGCGAGGAGGCCAACGGGCCGCCGCTGGCGCCGGTCACCACGCTGGACGGGTTCGGCCAGCTCGGCAACCCGCCGCCCGCCGCCGCCGCGGCATCCGCCGGCGAGCTGGCCACGGCGTTGGCCTCGCCCCGCCATCCGCCCGGACTTTACGGGCCGGAAAACGGCCGGCGGGCGCTCAACCTGTCCAACCGCATGGCCGCGCCGGAAGCGGCCCCGCCGATTTCCGGCGCGCGCGAAGCCTCGATCGGCGGCGCGGCGCCCGAGCGCGCGCTGGCGCCCTGGCTGATCGCCGCCGCGCTGCTGCTGCTGGCGATCGACCTGCTGCTGTCGCTCAGCCTGCGCGGCCTGCTGCGCGCCGCCACCGCCGCGGTGGCGTTGCTGCTGCTGGCGCCCGCCGCCCAGGCGCAGGAGCAGAACCCCAACCCGGCGCTGGCCACCCGCCTGGCCTACATCGCCACCGGCGATGCCCAGATCGACCAGGTGTCGCTGAGCGGGCTCGCGGGCCTGTCGGAGTACGTGAACCGGCGGACCGCGGCCAACCTCGCCATCCCGGCCGCGGTGGTGCCGGGGCAGGACGACATGTCGTTCTACCCGCTGCTGTACTGGCCGATCGCGGCGAACGCGAGCGCGCCGTCGGGGGCGGCGGTCTCGGCGCTGAACGACTACATGGCCAATGGCGGCATCATCCTGATCGACACCCAGGGCGGCGGCGGCAGCGGCGAAGGCTTCAACCCGGGGGCGGGCGCCACGCTGGAACAGGTCGCCCGCGGGCTGGCGGTGCCGCCGCTGGCGCCGCTGACCACCGCGCACGTGCTGGCGCGCGCCTTCTACCTGCTGCAGGACTTCCCCGGCCGCTTCACCGGCGACACCGTCTGGGTGCAGCGCGACCAGGACCGCAGCAACGACAGCGTCAGCCCCGTCATCATCGGCAGCCACGACTGGGCGGCGGCCTGGGCGGTCGATGCGTCCGGCCGGCCGATCCATGCGGTCATTCCCGGCGGCGACCGCCAGCGCACGCTGGCCTACCGGTTCGGGGTGAACCTCGTGATGTACGCGCTGACCGGCAACTACAAGGGCGACCAGGTGCACGTGCCCGCCCTGCTGGAAAGGCTCGGCCAATGAACCGCCCTTCCCCTCCGGCCCGGACCTAGCCCGCGATGCACATGGAACAGGCCATCGCCGCGCTGCGCTTCGACCCGGTCATCCCGCCGGCGCTGTTCGCCGCGCTCGCCGTGCTGTGCGCCGCGGCACTCGGGCTGGCGCTGTGGAAGCGGGCGCGCGGCACGGTATGGCGGTTCTTCGCCTTCGCCGTCCTGCTGCTCTGGCTGGGCGGCCCCCGGCTGGTCGAGGAAACCCGCGAATCGCTGCCCGATATCGGCCTGCTGGTGGTCGACCAGACCGCCAGCATGGCGGTCGGCGAGCGCACGAAGCTGGCGGAAGCCGCCCGCGCCCGCGTCGAGGAGCAGGCCCGTGCGCTGCCCGACCTGGAATTGCGCACCGTCACCGTGCCCGAAGCCGGCTCCGAGGGCACCCGCCTGTTCGCCGCCATCGACCGCGCCCTGGCCGACATCCCGCGCGCGCGCCTGGCCGGGGTGGTGGCGATCACCGACGGGCAGGTGCACGACATCCCGCCCGGCAGCCCGTTCGGCGGCACCCCGCTGCACGTGCTGGTGCCGGCGCGGGGCGAGGAAACCGACCGGCGCATCCGCATCATCGAGGCGCCCGGCTACGGCATCGTCGGCAAGTCGGTGACCCTTCGCATGGCGGTCGAGGATCTCGGCCTGCCGCGCGCCGGCCTCGCCTTCGGCCGCGCCGCCCGGCTGACCATCCGCCGCGACGGCGAGCCGCCGCGGGTGGAGAGCGTGCCGCTCGGGGTGGAGCACGGCGTCGAGGTGCCGATCATCCGGGCGGGGCCGACGGTGGTGGAAATGACCGCCGACCCGCTGCCCGGCGAGGTTGCCACGCTGAACAACCGCGCCGTGGTGGAAATCAACGGCGTGCGCGACCGCCTGCGCGTGCTGCTGGTGTCCGGCGAGCCGCACGCCGGCGAACGCACCTGGCGGCGGCTGCTGAAGGCCGACCCGGCAGTCGACCTGGTGCACTTCACCATCCTGCGCCCGCCCGAGAAGGACGACCTGACGCCGCTGAACGAGCTGGCGCTGATCGCCTTCCCGGTCCGCGAGCTGTTCCAGGTGAAGATCAAGGAATTCGACCTCATCATCCTGGACCGCTTCCAGAACCGCGGCATCCTGCCGCCGCTCGACCTGCGCAACATCGCCGACTACGTGCGCGCCGGCGGGGCCCTGCTGCTCAGCGTCGGGCCGGAGTTCAC
>CAIMEK010000588.1 GCA_903839965.1 uncultured Acetobacteraceae bacterium
TCCAGCTTGGTCATGTTGACGCCGTTGGTGGCGAAGCCGCCGAGCGCCTTGAACAGCGCCGCCGGCACGTTGCGCACCCGGAACACGAAGGTGGTCATCAGCGCCTCGCCGTCCGGCGAGCGCTCGATCGGCCGGCGCGACATCACGTAGAACCGGGTGGTGTTGTGCGCCGCGTCCTCGACGTTGCTGCGCAGGATATCGAGCCCGAACAGCTCGGCCGCCAGCGACGAGGCGATGGCGCAGTCCTCGGGGTTGTTCCACTGGGCCACCATCTCGGCGGCGCCCGCGGTGTCGGCCTGCACCACCGGCTTCAGGCCCAGCTCCTTGAGGATGCGGCGTACCTGGCCCAGCGCCACCTCATGCGAATGCGCCCGCTTCAGCCCCTCGATGCGCGCCCCCTTCGGCGCCAGCAGGCAGTGCTCGACGCGCTGGAAATGCTCGCCCACCACGAACAGGCCGGAGCCCGGCAGCAACTGGTGCACGTCGCCCACCCGGCCGGCCAGGCTGTTCTCGCAGGCGATCATGGCCAGCCCGGCGGCGCCCTCGTGCACCGCATCCATCGCCGCCTCGAAGCTTTCGCAGGGCAGCGTGCGGTACTTGGGGAAGGCCGAGCGGCAGGCCAGGTCGGAATAGGCGCCCGGCCGACCCTGGAAGGCGATGGTGCCGTTCATGGCCGGTTCCAGACGGCGGGGTCGAGCTCGCGGCGGGCGCGTTCCAGGTCGGCCGGCGTGTCCACGCCGAACGGGGCCCGCTCCACCCGCGCGCAGGCGATGCGCATGCCCGCCTCCAGCGCGCGCAACTGCTCCAGCGCCTCGCGCCGCTCCAGCGGGCTTTCCGGCATGGCGACGAACCGCGCCAGGGCGGCGCGGCGGAAAGCATAGATGCCGATGTGGTGCCACAGCGGCCCCTCGCCCGCCGGAATGGCCGCGCGGGAGAAATACAGCGCCGGCGACACCGCCCGCCCGGCATCGAACGCGCAGGCCGCCTTCACCACCGAGGGCGAATTCCGTTCCTCGTCGGTGGTGATCGGCGCCACCAGGGTGGCGATGTCGAACTGCGGGTCGGCCAGCGGGGTGAGCACGGTGCGCAGGTAGGCCGGCGGGATGGTCGGCAGGTCGCCCTGCAGGTTGATGACCACGTCGTGCCGGCCCTGCGGGTCGAGTTGGGCCAGCGCCACGTGCACCCGGTCCGAGCCGCGCGGCAGCGACGGGTCGGTCAGCACCGCGACGCCGCCTTCCGCGCGCACCGCCTCGGCGATCTCCTGCTCGGCGCAGGCCACCGCGATCGGGCCGATATCGGCCTCGCGGGCGCGGTCGAGCACGTGCAGGATCATCGGCCGGCCGTGGATCAGGGCGAGCGGCTTGCCGGGGAGACGGGTGGAGGCCATGCGGGACGGAATGACGATGATTGGGTTCATGCTCGGGCTGGCGTGATGGGGGCGGGGTTGAAGCCGGAGAAACGGGTCCTTATGGTGCCGCGCACCTTAGGTACCCGCCGGTTCGCGTGCAACTTGGGCCGGCGGTCACGAAGCTCCGCAGGGGAAGATGATGGGAAGTCTGGAGGGCACGAAGCTACTCGCCTCGGTTCTGATAGGCGGCATCGTCTTCATGCTCGCGGGGCTGGTCAGCGAGGTCGTGGTGCATCCGACGCGCCTGGAGCACCTCGCCATCAAGGTCGAGGGCGGAGCCGCCCCGACCGCCGCCGCTCCCAAGCAGGAGGAAGCCCTGCCGGCGATCGCGCCGCTGCTGGCCAAGGCCGACCCGGCCGCCGGCGAGGCGATCGCCAAGAAGGTCTGCGTGATCTGCCACACCTTCAACGACGGCGGCCGGCCCGGCGTCGGCCCCAATCTGTACGGCGTGGTAATGGGCGCGCACGCGCACGCGCAGGACTACAGCTACTCGGCGGGAATGAAGGCCAAGGACGGCAAGTGGGACTACGAGGCGCTGAACCACTGGCTGAAACGGCCGGCCGCCTACGTGCCCGGCACCAAGATGGCGTTCGTCGGCATCAACAACGACCAGCAGCGGGCCGACGTCATCGCCTACCTGCGCACCCTGTCGCACGACCCCGCCCCGTTGCCGCAGCCCTGACCGGGCCCCGCGGATGCAACTCCCGCCCATCGACGCCCTCATCCGCGCCGCCGAGGCCGCCGCCGATGTCGCCGGCGCCGCCATCCGGCCGCTGTTCCGCAGCGTGCCGACCGCCGAACTGAAGGGCGACCGCAGCCCGGTGACCATCGCCGACCGCAGCGCCGAGCAGGCCATGCGGGCGGTGCTGGCGCAGCGTTTTCCCCACCACGGCATCCTCGGCGAGGAGTTCGGGCTCGACAACCCGGAGTCGCGGCTCCGCTGGGTGCTCGACCCGATCGACGGCACCCGCGCCTTCATCACCGGCCGGCCGGTGTTCGGCACGCTGATCGGCCTGCTGGACGGCGAAGACCCCATCCTCGGCCTGATCGACCAGTGCGTCACCGGCGAACGCTGGATCGGCGCCGTCGGCCAGCCCAGCAGTTTTCGCGGCCGCTTCGGCGGCGTGGCGGGCTGCCGGGCCTGCCCGACGCTCGCCGAGGCCGAGCTGTCGTGCACCAGCCCGCAGATGTTCGGCGATGACCTGCCGGCCTGGCTCACGCTGTCCGCCGCCGTCCGCCGCACCTCCTTCGGCGGCGACTGCTACGCCTACGGGCTGCTGGCGCTCGGGCAGATCGACATCGTCGCCGAGGCGGACCTGAAGCTCTGGGACTGGACGGCCCTGGCCCCGGTGATCGAGGGCGCCGGCGGACGGATGACGGA
>CAIMEK010000589.1 GCA_903839965.1 uncultured Acetobacteraceae bacterium
GGGATATGGAAAGTTGGGCCGGAGTTCGGCCCATCGGGGCCAGCCATCCGTCCTGGGACGTGTCGGGAAATCCAACCAACTGACAAGAAAGGATATTTCTTTTATCTCCGCGCCTATGGGGCGCTGCCCTGAACCCGCCAAGTCCGGCGTGCCTTCGCGCGACGGGCCGAGAGGCCCTTGGATCCCCTTCCTTTTCTTGGCTGCGCAAGCAGCCATCAAATTATATCGACCAGGGATTGAATGGCTGCCGCGCAGCCAAGCAGAAAGTAGCGGGTTCCAAGGGCCTGGACACGCCTATACCGAACACCAATCTGCGTCGCTTCACCAAGCCGTTGACACCTCCGCGACCGGTGGTTGCGGGGGCAGGAAACCACCGACAGTTGACTCTGCCACCGGTGGCCTGCTGACGGTTGCGTACGCGCGCAACCGGCGACTGTGAGGCTGCAGACGGGCGAGCCTCCACTCGAGATCGCTGCAACGCCCCGAGGTACCTCAAAAACTATTCGAGGCAGGGTCCCGACCAGCGCCGGTCGGGACCCCGGCACTCGACCCGATTTCCTTACGATTTCAAGAGGTCATTCGCGCCCCGCGGTGGCGTTGCGTTGGCGCGTCGGTCCGGATGCCAGGGCTACCCGAGCGAAGGTATGCAGGATGCGTGCCGCCGCTCGTACTGTCCCGCGGAACGACCCGGCGACCTTGGAGGTACCGCCGAGGCGACGCCGGTAAGGCAACTTGATCTCTGCCATGCGCAGCCCTGCTCGGGCGGCCTTCATCTGCATTTCGAGATTCCAGCCATAGGTCATCTCGCGCATATCGAGCTGCAACAGCTTGTCGCGCCTGATGGCGCGGAAGGCGCACATGTCGGTCAGGCGCACGCCGTACAGCGTCCGGATCCCGAGGCCGACGAGCCAACCGGCCAACAACTGGTGCCAGGCCATCGCTCCTGGTTCACGCGGCGCGCCGACGCGGCTGGCCAGCACCAGGTCGTGCGTGCCGGCGATCAACGGTTCCACGAGCCTTCCGATCAGGTCACCGCGGTCCGCGCCATCCCCGTCGAGGAAGACGAGGATGGAACACGACTGATCGGCTGCGGCGGCTCCCTCGGCGCAAGCACACCCGTAGCCCCCTCCCGTGGCGGCGATGACACGGGCGCCGGCGGCGGCAGCCACCACGGGCGTGTCGTCCGTGCTGCCGCCGTCAACCACGATCACGTCGCGCACCACATCGCGTGGCAGTTCTGCCACGACGAATCCGATTGCTTCGGCTTCATTCAGGACCGGAATGACGACAGCTACAGGCTCCATCGCAACCCGCACCCTTGGCAAGGCTCGGGTGGCACATCGGTGAGCAGGCGTCGCCGGAAATCACGGTAGGCCTGGCTGTTCCAGATTTCGCGCAGCGTCTGCTGCGTTGCATTGCCGAGTGTGTAGGCGTCATAGCCCCGTGCAGAGAAAGGTGCGATGCAACACGGCAGGGCGCGGCCATGCGCAGTGAAATACATCAGAGACCAGGGGCGCCGGCACGCGGACCATGGCCGGTCACCAGTCTGTCGTTGCAGGCTGAGCCCGGGCTCGGTGGCGCCGGACGCGTCCAGCGTCACTCCAAGTTCCCGCGCCAGTGCCTGCGCATCGTCGATCGTTGTCTGTTCCTCCCGGCGTGTCGCCTCGAAGAGTGACGAATGCGCCCTTGCCAACCCGTAGCCGGCGACATCGAACACCAGCCGCTGCAGGTGCACCTCGTGCACGCCGATGCGCGCGGCCAGCCGCACGAATTCCGGAAGTTGTCTGATGGTTTCCTTCAGGCCGGTCAGCCACAGCGACACCAACGGCCGCGTGGCACCCGTCTCGCGCAGGTGGGCAGTGAAGCGGCCGACGTCACGCACGATACGGTCGAAGAAATCCTTGCCGCGGACGCGCGCGTACGTCGCCCGATCTGCCGCATCCAGCGACACGCGCATCTCGTCCAGCCCGCTCGTCACGATCTCGGGGAATTTTTTCGCGTTCAGCAACGTGCCGTTGGTATTGAAAAGCACATAGGTGCCGCGGTCCTTGAGGTAGCGCACCATGCGCGGCAAGTGCTTCACCAGCATTGGCTCGCCCACGCCGTGCAGCACCACGCGCGCCACGTCCGGCACCTGATCGACAATGCGAGTGAACATTTCCCAGCTCAGGTCAGCCGGCGGTTCCAGTTCGTCGAAGGTGCGCGGGCAGGTCTCGCAGAGCAGGTTGCAGCGGTTGGTGACCTCCAGATAAAGGCAGACGGGTGGGCGCGCGGCGACCTCGTCCCGTTCGGGGCCTACCTCCTCGAAATAGCGGCGGGGGTTCTTCATTGTGGCGGTCATGCGGCTTCCCCTGGCGTGGAAGGACAGTTGGGCGACTGCCGGAGATCGGCAAGCGCCAGGGCGAGGGCGGGCAGGTAAACGACGATCGCCGGCCAGACGAACCGGCCGCCGAACGGGTCGACCTCCAGCAGCACCGGTGCGGTCGAGAGCCACACCAGTGCGCGCCAGGGCACGACGATGGCGGGCAGGGCCAGCCAGGCAAAGTACCAGGGATAGTGCGGACTGATCGCCACGGTGATGCCGGCCATCAGCAGGCCGGCCGCGCTCCATGTCGCGGCCGGCGAAGGGGGTGGTCCCGCGAGGGCGAACTTCAGCCCCAGCGCAGCCAGAGCGCAGGCCGCGAGCGCGGCATAGGCGACGGCCAGGCCACGAGAAGGCGGGAGAAAATGGGAGAGGCCGGCCAGCAGCCAGATGCCGCTGCCGTCGGCGAGGCCTTCCTCGGCACCGTAGCCCGGCAGGAATCCGAGCACGTGCGCGCCGGCGCCGGCATAACAGGCGTAGAGCGCCAACGCCGTCGCGAGCGTCGCGGCGGCGAAGCGCCAGCGGGTGACCGGCCAGATCGCGGGCGCGGCCGCCAGCGGCAGGAATTTCGTCAGCACCGCCGCGGCGAACGCGATGCCGGCCCAGACACCGCGCCGGCGGCCGGACAGCAGCAGCGCGAGGCCCAGCAGGCCGGCTGCGGCGGCGTCGATCTGGCCGTTGCCGGCGAATGACCA
>CAIMEK010000590.1 GCA_903839965.1 uncultured Acetobacteraceae bacterium
CCCCCCTCTCGCCAAGACTCCCTAAACGAATGGGTTCCAAGGGCCTCTCGGCCCTTGGTGGGGTCCAGGGGCGAAGCCCCTGGTCTTGCTTACGTTGCTTGACCACATCCGGCCGGAATGACAACACTCCGGGAAAGCGAGAGGGGGACGAGGGCGATGCCGCAGGTGAGCCTTACGGTGAACGGCAAGCATGAAACGGTCGAGGTCGAGGGGCGTACGCTGCTGGTCGAATTGCTGCGCGAGAAGCTCGGCCTGACCGGCACGCATGTGGGCTGCGACACCAGCCAGTGCGGCGCCTGTGTGGTGCATGTGGACGGCAGCTCGGTGAAATCCTGCACCATGCTGGCGGTGCAGGCCGAGGGGGCCGCCATTACCACCATCGAGGGCCTGGCGGCGGCGGATGGCACGTTGCATCCGATGCAGGAGATGTTCCGCGAGCATCATGCCCTGCAATGCGGCTTCTGCACGCCGGGGATGGTGATGAGCGCCATCGACCTGGTGCAGAGCCATCCGCAGGGATTGACCGAGCAGGAGATCCGCCACGGGCTGGAGGGCAACCTCTGCCGGTGCACGGGCTACCACAATATCGTGAAGGCGATCGCGGCCGCGTGGCCGCTGATGCACGGCCGCGCGCAGGCCGTCGCCGCCGAGTAACCGGCCCGACAAGAGCCGGACTCCAAAGGGGGGATCATGGACGCACCGTTCGAAGGCATCGGCGCCAGCGTACGTCGCAAGGAGGACCTGCGGTTCCTCGGCGGCAACGGGCATTACGTGGATGACATGAACCGGCCGCGCCAGTTGCACGCCATCATCCGGCGCAGCGACCGGGCGCATGCGCGGATCGTGGCGATCGACACCGCGGCGGCGAAGGCCGCTGCGGGCGTGGCGGCGGTGTACACCGCCGCCGATCTGTTGAATGCCGCCGGCCAGCCGATCGGCGGGTTGCCTTGCGGCTGGCAGATCCACAACAAGGACGGCTCGCCGATGGCCGAGCCGAAGCATCCGGTGCTGGCGGAGGACAAGGTCCGCCATGTCGGCGACCCGATTGCCGTGGTGATTGCCGAGACCCGGCAGCAGGCGCGCGACGCCGCCGAGTTGCTGGCGATCGAGCTGGAGGATCTGCCGGTGGTGGCCGGCGTGCGCGAGGCGGTGAAGCCCGGCGCGGGGAGCGTGCATGACGGGGCGGGGGGGAATGTCTGCTACGACTGGCATCTCGGCGATGCCGACGCGGTGGCCGCGGCGTTCGCGCGCGCCGACCGCGTGGTGCAGCTCGACCTCGTCAACAATCGCCTGGTGCCGAACGCCATGGAGCCGCGCTGTGCCCTTGGCGAGTACGACGCCAGCACCGGCGACTACACGCTTTATACCACCAGCCAGAATCCGCATGTCATCCGCCTGCTGATGGGCGCGTTCGTGTTGGGGCTGCCCGAGCATCGGCTGCGCGTGGTGGCGCCGGATGTGGGCGGCGGGTTCGGCAGCAAGATCTACCACTACGCCGAGGAAGCCATCGTCACCTGGGCGGCGGGGAAGCTGAAGCGCCCGGTGAAGTGGACCGCCGACCGTACCGAGAGTTTCATTTCGGATGCGCACGGGCGCGATCACGTGTCCACCGCCGAAGTGGCGCTCGACAGGGACGGCACCTTCCTGGCGCTGAAGGTGAAGACGCTGTGCAACATGGGAGCCTACCTCTCCACCTTTGCGCCGGCGGTGCCGACCTATCTGTACGCGACGCTGCTGGCGGGCGTCTACAAGACGCCGGCGATCTATGCCGAGGTGAAGGCGGTGTTCACCAACACGGTGCCGGTGGACGCCTATCGCGGCGCGGGTCGGCCGGAAGCGGCTTTTCTCCTCGAGCGCCTGGTGGATGCGGTGTGCCACGACACCGGGCTGGATCGCGTGGCGGTGCGGCGGCGCAATTTCATCCCGCGTTCGGCCTTCCCGTACCAGACGCCGGTGGCGTTGCAGTACGACAGCGGCGATTACGAAGCGACGCTGAATGCGGCACTGAAGAACGCGGACTGGGCCGGCTTCGAGACGCGCCGCGCCGCGGCGGCGCAGCGCGGAAAACTGCGCGGTATCGGTATTTCCACCTATCTCGAGGCGTGCGGCATTGCCCCCTCGAGGGTGGTGGGTGCGCTGGGCGCGCGGGCGGGGCTTTACGAAGTTGCCAATGTGCGCGTGCATCCGACGGGCAGCGTCAGCGTGTTCACCGGCACGCACAGCCACGGCCAGGGGCACGAGACCACGCTGGCGCAGCTGGTCACCGACCAGCTCGGCGTGCCGTTTTCGCAAGTGGACATCGTGCACGGCGACACCGCGAAGATCCCCTTCGGCATGGGCACCTACGGCAGCCGTTCGCTGGCCGTCGGCGGCTCGGCGATGGTCAAGGCGATGGACAAGGTGATCGCGAAAGGCAAGAAGATCGCTGCCCATCTGCTCGAGGCATCGGTTGACGACATCGAGTTCAAGGCGGGAAAATTCAGCGTCGCCGGCACCGACCGCAGCAAGACGCTGGGCGAGATCGCGCTCACCGCCTACGTGCCGCACAACTACCCGATCGAAGAGATCGAGCCGGGGCTTGACGAAACCGCGTTCTACGATCCCGCCAACTTCACCTTCCCGGGCGGCTGCCATATCTGCGAGGTGGAGATCGACCCGGAGACCGGGCAGGTCGCGGTGGTGAACTTCACCGCCGTGGACGATGTCGGGCGGGTGATCAACCCGATGATCGTGGAAGGCCAGATCCAGGGCGGCATTGCCCAGGGCATCGGCCAGGCGCTGCTGGAGAACGCGGCGTACGACGCCAACGGGCAACTGCTGTCGGCCTCGTTCATGGACTACACGATGCCGCGCGCGCAGGACGTGCCGAACATGACGGTGGCGACCGAGAACACGCTGTGCACGCACAATCCGCTGGGCAGCAAGGGCTGCGGCGAAGTGGGCGCGATCGGCTCGCCGCCGGCGGTGATCAACGCGGTGGTGGATGCGCTGCGCGACTGGGGCGTGCGCCACCTCGACATGCCGGCGACGCCGGAGAAGATCTGGTCGATCATTCATTCCAACCGCCCGCGCATGGCGGCCGAATAACCGGGAGCACACCATGTACGAATTCGCCTACACGAAGCCGTCCAGCGTGGCCGATGCGGCGCGGGCGATGGGGGGTGCGGATGCCAAGGCGCTGGCCGGCGGGCAGACCCTCATTCCGGTGCTCAAGCAGCGGCTGAACAAGCCGTCGGCGGTGGTGGACCTGTCCGGGTTGGGGCTGGTGGGCATCAGGGTGAGCGGCGAGGCCGTGACCATCGGCGCCATGACGACGCATGCCGCGGTGGCGGCGAGTGCGGAGGTGAAGCGGGCGTTCCCGGCGCTGGCGGAGTTGGCGGGCATGATCGGCGACATCCAGGTGCGCAACCGCGGCACCATCGGCGGCAGCCTGGCCAACAACGATCCGGCGGCGGACTATCCGGCCGCGGTGCTGGCCACCGGCGCCACCATCCGCACCAGCAAGCGCGAGCTCGCGGCGGCGGATTTCTTCCAGGGCATGTTCACCACCGCGCTGGAGCCCGACGAGATCATCACCGAGGTGAGCTTTCCGTGCCCGCGCAAGGCGGCCTACACGAAGTTCCGCAACCCGGCCTCGCGCTACGCCATGGTGGGGGTGTTCGTGGCCGAGGGGAAAGGCGGCGTGCGGGTGGCGGTGACCGGCGCCGGGCAGGGCGGGGTGTTCCGCCACACGGCGATGGAGCAGGCGTTGGCGACGTCGTTCTCGCCGGCGGCTTTGGACGGTGTGGACACGCCCGCGGCGGACCTGAACGGCGATATTCACGGCAGCGCCGAGTATCGGGCTCATCTTGTTGGCGTAATGGCTAAGCGGGCGGTGGCAGCCGCCGGATAGGGAAAGTATCGATGGTAGAACGGTGCGGCGTTATTATTATCGCGATCACGGATTTGTGATTTTTCTTCTCACGTTTTTGTGAGGGGTATGCTAGTACGGAACCCGGTGGTCGGTCGGCCGCGACCGGCGCAACGGGAGTCGTGCGATGAGCGAAGGCGCATTCCTGGAAACGCCCAAGGTTGTTCCCTTTGCCTTGCCGCGCCGCATTCCGGCCCCGCCCCCTGACGTGGCGGCCTATGGGCGCGACCAGGCGGTGGCGCGGCTACGGAAGTGTTTGCCGGCGGCCAGCCTGGTCTATGTCACGCGGCGTTGGCACCACCCGGACAACGACTGGCTGATCTGCGACTTCTTCCATATCGACGGCCATTTCGTGTCCCGCATCACCGAGGATGTGGCGCTGGCCATCGACCGCTACGATCCCGAGCGCGAGGTGGGCGTGAAACTGCACCGCCCGCGCGGCTCCGACCCGTTGACGGCGCTGATCGACGGCACGCTGTCGCGCGTGTTGCACGGCGAGCCCGGCGCGGTGCAGCACGTGGTGATCGACTGATATCGCGCGCGGGGCGACGCCGAAGGCGGCGCGCCGGGCTGGTGGGGTGGCCGCGCGCAAAACAAAGAGTCATACCGGCGGCCGTTGACCCGCCCTTACGGGTCAACACTTAGGCCGCTGCTATGAGTCGACCCCGAAAATATGCCGGCTACGGGATTATTGCGTAACCTTCACCCGCAGGTGTTCCTGCAGGCGCGGCATCAGTTCCACCAGGTTGCAGGGCCGGTGGCGGCTGTCGAGCTGCCAGACCAGGATGTCGTCCCACGCATCCTTCACCGCGCCGGGGCTGCCGGGCAGCGCGAACAGGTAGGTGCCGCCGGCGACCCCGCCAAGCGCGCGCGACTGCATGGTGGAGGTGCCGATCTTCTGCCAGCTCAGCATGCGGAACAGCTCGCCGAAGCCTTCGATCCGCTTCTCCAGCACCTGCTCGAACGCCTCCGGCGTGATGTCGCGACCGGTTACCCCGGTGCCGCCGGTGGTGATCACCACGTCGATCTGCGGGTCGGCGATCCAGCCGCGCAGGCGGGCGACGATCGCCGCCACGTCGTCGCGGTCGATGGCGCGCGCCGCCACCCGGTGGCCAGCCGCCGCGATGCGCGCCGCCAGGGTGTCGCCGGAGGTGTCGTCGGCCGGCGTGCGGGTGTCCGACACCGTCAGCACGGCGATGCTGACGGGGATGAAGGGACGGCTCTCGTCGATGCGGGCCATGTAAGCGCCTCCGTGGCCGACGCGCCCGTCAGTGCAGGCGGGCGGGCGGTTCCTGCCTGGGTTGCAGCGCATGATAGCGTGGCCAGGCGCCGGCGGCGAGTTCGTCCAGCCCGGGCGCCGGCAGGTGCAGGCGGGCGGCGTAGATCCAGGTATAGGCGAGCGCGCGCGGCACGAAGGCGCGCGTCTCGTCGGACGGGATCGCCTCGATGAACAGCAGCGGGTCGCCGCCGTCGCGCAGGTTGGCGTTCCAACGCGCGAAATTGCCGGGACCCGAATTGTAGCTGGCCAGCAACCGCAGCAGGTTGCCGTCGGTGCCGGCCAGGTAATCCACGTAGCGCTGGCCGATGTCGAGGTTGACCGCAGGATCGTGCAGGCGGCCGCGCAGCGCCGGCGAATCCGCCACGCCGGTGACCGAGCTGGCGGTGTCCGGCATGATCTGCATCAGGCCCAGCGCGCCGGCGGAGGACACCAGGTCGACGTCGAAGTCCGATTCGGTGCGGGCGATGCCGTAGATCAGCGCGGGGTGGACGCGGAACCCGCCGGCCGGGCGCAGCCGGGGCAGCGGGAAGCGCAGGTCGTCGCGCGGCCGGCCGTCGGCGGACTGCACCAGGTCGGCAAGCTGGGCGGCGAGGTCGGGCAGGCCCGCCTTGCGTGCCACCAGCATCAGGGCACGGCCGAGCGCCGGCGCCCCCTGCACGGAGGGCCACAGCCGGCGCAACTCGGTTTCGGCGCGGTGGTCCTGGCCGACCTGCAGCAGCGCAAAGGCGCGCATGCCCTCCGCGGTGGCGGCCACCGCCTCGATATCGGCCTCGCCGATGGTGTCGCGGGCATCGCGCCCGCCTGGGCCGAAGCCGATGTCGAGCCCGAGCGTGCGGCGCGCCAGCATGCCGTAGAAGGTGCGCCGCTCCGCCGCGGCCCGCTGCATCCACGGCACGTAGCCGGCCGGGTCGCGCAGGCGCAGATGCGCGCGGGCGGCCCAGAAGGCGGTGGCCGCGCGCAACGCCGAGGTGGTGGGTTCCGCCCGCCAGGCCGCCTCGAAGGCGGGCAGGGCGAGCTCCGGCTGGTCCAGGCGCCACGCCGCCAAGCCGGCGATGTAGCCGGGCAGGGCGGCGGCGAAGCCGGCCTGGCGGCCGCAGGCGCG
The DNA here is from genome assembly GCA_903839965.1 of uncultured Acetobacteraceae bacterium. Classification (GTDB taxonomy): domain Bacteria; phylum Pseudomonadota; class Alphaproteobacteria; order Acetobacterales; family Acetobacteraceae; genus Rhodovastum. Next base: position 6,292 of record CAIMEK010000590.1, read on the forward strand.
CGGCGTGGGGCAGACCAGGTCGTAGGCTTCCTGGTCGCGGTTGAGGGTGAACAGGCTGCGCGCCGCGGCACCGCGCAGCGTGGCGGCGTA
>CAIMEK010000591.1 GCA_903839965.1 uncultured Acetobacteraceae bacterium
CCAAGACCCCCCCCAAGTGAAGCTGGGTCCAGGGGTCGCCCGACCCCTGGCGGGGGTCCAGGGGGCAGAGCCCCTGGCCTTGCTTCCCCGACGCGGGCACCGCATATCGCGGGGGTGGAGAGGTGCCAGACATGACTGAGACTGACGGGCAGATCGAGCATCACGGCTTTGGGGCCGAGGTGGGGCGTTTGTTGGACCTGGTGGTTCATTCGCTTTATTCCGAACGGGAGATTTTCCTGCGTGAGTTGGTGGCCAATGCCGCCGACGCCACCGACCGGCGCCGGTTCGCGGCGTTGACCGATCCGACGCTGGCCTTGCCCGAGGGGGCGGCGGTGGCCATCCGCCCGCACAAGCCGGGACATACGCTGACCATCAGCGACGCTGGCATCGGCATGACGCGCGAGGAACTGGTGGATCAGCTCGGCACCATCGCGCGGTCCGGCACGCGGGCGTTCGGCCAGAAGCTGGAAGCGGCGAAGCCGGAGGAGCGGCCCAGCCTGATCGGGCAGTTCGGCGTGGGCTTCTATTCCGCCTTCATGGTGGCCGACCGGGTGGAGGTGACGTCGCGCAAGGCGGGGGCCGAGGCGGCGTGGACCTGGGCCTCCGACGGCGGCGGCGAGTTCACCATCGCGCCGGGCAGCCGCGAGGCGGCGGGCACCGACGTGGTGCTGCAGATGAAGGCGGACGCGGACGAGTATCTCGACCCGATCCGCATCGAGGCGGTGGTGCGCAAGTGGGCCGACCACGTGACCATTCCGATCACCATCGAGCGTGACGGCCGCGACGTGCCGGCCAACGAGGGCACGGCGTTGTGGCGCAAGCCGCGCAGCGAGGTGTCGGAGCAGGCCTACAACGAGTTCTATCGCCATCTCGGGCATCTGTTCGACACGCCCTGGGCGACGCTGCACTGGCGCGCCGAGGGGTCGATGGATTTCGTGGCGCTGTTGTTCGTGCCGGGCAGCCGGCCGTTCGAGCCGTTGGACAACGACCGCACGTCCAAGGTGCGGCTGCATGTGTCGCGCATGTTCATCACCGACGAGGCGGAGTTGCTGCCGCCGTGGCTGCGGTTTGTGCAGGGCGTGGTGGACACCGAGGATTTGCCGCTGAACGTGTCGCGCGAGATGTTGCAGTCCACGCCGGTGCTGGCGCGGATTCGGCGCGCGATCACCAACCGGGTGGTGACGGAGCTGAAGGCGAAGGCCAAGGAGGCCGAGGACTACAACAAGTTCTGGGAGAATTTCGGCGCGATCCTGAAGGAAGGCATCTGGGAGGACAGCGACCACCGCAAGGACATCGCCCCGCTGCTGCGGTTCCGGTCCTCGGCGGTGGAGGGGTGGACGTCGCTGGCGGACTATGTCGGGCGGATGAAGGAGGGGCAGGAGGCGATTTACGTGCTCTCCGGCGACCATGCCGAGGCGCTGGCGCATTCGGCGCAGTTGGAGGGGTTCCGGGCGCGCGGGCTGGAAGTGTTGCTGCTGAGCGACCCGATCGACGCGTTCTGGCCGGACCGCATGGACGAATTCGACGGCAAGCCGATCCGCAGCGTGACGCAGGGCGCGGCCGACCTTTCCAAGGTGGCGCCGACCGAGCCTCCGGCGGGCGAGGTGGCGGATGTGACGGCGCTGGTGGCGGCGTTGAAGGCGGCGCTGGGGGAGGCGGTGGCGGACGTGCGGGCCACCGATCGGCTGGTGGAGAGCGCGGTGGTGCTGGCGGCCGGCACCGCGGGGCCGGATTTGCAGATGCAGCGGCTGCTGCGGCGGGCGGGGCGGGCCTCGTTCGTGGCGCCGCCGGTGCTGGAGATCAATGCGCGCCACAAGCTGGTGACGGCGCTGGCGGCGCGGGCGACGGCGGGGGAGGATCTGGCCGTGCAGGCCGGGCTGTTGCTGGACCTGGCGCGCATCCAGGACGGCGATCTGCCGCGCGACCCGTCGACGTTCGCACGAAGGGTGGAGGCGGCGCTGGCGGGGGGGTGAACGGCCGCCAGGCTGCCTGTCAGGCAGCGCCGAGCGTCGGGATTTTCGCCACCACATCAGCCAGCGCGCGTTCCGCCGCCCAGAGGTCATGGGCCCTGCTGCATGGCCAGCCACACGCGGCCACCGTCGCCGCACAGCTTGCCCAGCCGCACCGCCATCTCCGGGGTCACGGCGGTCCGTTCGGCGAGAATGGCGTGCAGGGTCTGGCGCGACACGCCGAGCCTGGCGGCGGCATCCGTCACGGTCAGTTCAAGCGCGGGCAGCACATCCGCACGCAGGAGCGTGCCGGGATGCGAGGGCTGGACGGCCGGGCGGGCGGGCGGAATGCTGTCGGTCATGTCCGCTCCCGCTGATCACTGAGTCTTTGCACCAGCTCTCAGACGTTCCAACTCAGCGCGAATGAGGGGATATTGTTTGCTGATCACGACTGGCTGCTTTTTTTGACCGGGCGCATCATCAATTCCCGGGGCGTCAATCCGCTTCAGCAGCGCCTTTTTTCCGCCGAACGCACGCAGTTCCGTTTTTATGGCCGAGCGCAAGAGTTCCGCCGCGATTTCATCGGTGATGCCATCCTGATATCCTGCACGACGGATGGGCTCATCCGTCGTAAAATTGCACTTCGCGCAAGTCACACGGCAATCCGCCCCATGCAGTATAACGATTTCGCCGCCGCTAAAATCCGCCACAAACATGGTCGGCCAGTCGCCCGGACCGTCTGGTACCAATCTTAGCCAACCGTCAATCCAATAATATTCTGTCTGACCTTTCCTAATATGCGCGTAAGTAAATGATTGGGCAGCCAGGTGATCGTGATCCTGGCAGTGATCAATTTGCGGCGGCTCCGGTGGAAATCGAACAAAGGCGGGGTCATACATAATGTCAAAAACTGGGTCATAAACCAATTGCTCGCGCCACACTCCTCCTACCGTGGGATACGCGCCAGAATCGGCAAAAGAATCATTGCATGGGATGCTCATAGCCACAACTACAAGGCAGAATATTATGTGATATTTTATTACCATCGCACATCCAAGACTGCCACGATTGTCAGCATTTGATGTCTGCCGGCAGGCGCGCACGCCGGCTGCCCGGCGTGCTCGACCACGGCCGTGATGACCCATGTCCCCGTCCACTTCATCCCTCGGCCGGCGGGAACCGGCGCAGGATGTGCAGCATGACCAGCATGACCAGCATGCCGGGCAGCACGCAGGCCATCGCCATCGCATAGTTGAACGACCGGTCGCCACGTGGTTCGGCCGGGACAGGCTCGTTCTGGTCGATATCCAGCATTGCTCTGCAATGTTCACAATTCACGGTTATTCGTCACGTACCACGCGAAGCATTTGGCAAGTTTTAAAGGAATTCCAGGTGCATTTTTCTCTGCCCATTTCTTGATCTGTTTCCCTTCATCTGTTCTGGCCGCGCCGCTCCATAGAGTAACATAATGGTTCCTAAGCGGATTATGGGGATAAAACAAAAAGGCCTCGTCCGATTGGTACGTTTCGACGTAGATGATGCTCCAGCCGTGGAGCCGGAACGATTGCAGCAGATCGACAACCGGAACGTGCAACTGTCTGGCAATTGCGGGTGCCAAGGCCACACGACGTTCGGTCGTGAGGCTATGGTCCACACCGTCGCAGGGTGTCGCTGCACATGCGCCGAATGTCGCTATGACAAAGACGGCGATCAGGGCGCTTCGCACCGCCGCCAAATCAAATTTATTGCTGTGTGCCATTGTACCGATACCAATAAGGCGTGCCATACCATGAACTTTTCCCCGGACCAAAGGCCGGACCCCTCGGGAGCGATGCACTCCATACATCTCTATCTGGACCAGTCGTGCCACCATATATCACAACGTGGCCTTTGTACCAGCCCACATCGCCGACCTCTGGCTCTCCCGTCACAGGACTGAACTGTGGATTACTCCGGAATTGGTCGCTGGACTTATACTTGATGTCAATGCCTGCCTGCCGATAAATACCGTAAACTGCGCCAGAGCAGTCAGCTCCTTGAACGGTCATTCCGCCAGTAACGTAGGGCACGTTGGAATTGGCCCAGTCTTGAGCTGCTGCTGCGATGGCAGCCTGCTGTGCCGGAGTGAGATGAGCCTGCCGCGCACTCCGGCCGTCTTCTTGACTCTGTTCTGCCTGTGCCACGTCATACGCACCAGAGTAGCGACTTGCAACGCTCCGTTGTGGCGTTTGCGTGGTGCCGAGGCCGGTTCCCGTGCGACCGCTGGCAAGGAGCGTGCGCTGGCTCGCCGGGTCCAGCACCGCCGAGGCGGCGCGCGCCATGCCGATCGCCGCGCCCGCGCTGATGCTGCCTGGCTCGCCGCGCGCGACACCCTCGCCGGGCGCCCGCACGCCGGGCGGATAGTCCCACAACGAACGCATCGGTCGGCCCCAACGGTCCTTCGGCCAGTCCCGCCCGTTGGTGTCCCCGGGCCAATCCTGGCCACCCGGCAGGCACTTCCGCGGCGTCGCCGGGGGCGCGAAGGAGTCGGCGGTGTGCGGTTCCAACGCCGGGGGTGATCCCTGGACCGCCGTCGGCGGGCAGGCGCGGGCTCCGCGCTCCCGGGGCGGCGGCGACCCGCGCGGCACCATGACCGCCGGCACCCTGATGTAGCCCGAGTGCTCCGCCATTCCCCGCATCGGCAGCGGGTCGCCGAGTTTCACGAAAATGAACGGAATCTGCACCATGTTCGGGCCGCTGCGCGAGTCGGCCGGGGCGTTGGTCACCGTGACATCCTTCGGAGGAAGTTATATATACTAACTATCGTTGGCGCATGTGTCAACCCAAGATCTGCATGTCCCTCTCCTCTTCATCCCTCGGCCGGCGGGAAGCGGCGCAGGATGTGCAGCATGACCAGCATGCCGGGCACCGCGCAGGCCATCGCCAGGGCATAGAACACCGGCCAGCCCACGGCTTGCGCCAGGAAGCCGGAGAGGCCGCCGATGGTGTGCGAGGCCAGCGCCGCCAGCGAGGTCAGCAAGGCATACTGCGTCGCGGTGAAGGCGGTGGAGCACAGGCCGGACAGGTAGGTGATGAAGGAGGCCGTCGCCAGCGCCTGCACGAACGCCTCCACCATGACGGTGGCGAACAACACCGCATGGTCGCCGTGCGAGTGCGCCAGCCAGACATACATCGCCATCGCCGCCATCTGGGTCAGGCCGGTGGAGATCAGCGCCCGCGCCAGGCCGATGCGCGCCACCAGCCAGCCGCCGACGGCGATGCCCGCCATGGTGCAGGCCAGCGCCGGGATGCCGGTGGCCTCGGCCACCGCGGCACGGTCGAAACCGAGCGAGCGATAGAACGGCGCCAACATCACCCCGGCCATGGCTTCGCCGAGGTTGAACAGCGCCACATAGGCCAGCACGGCCGCCGAGCCGGCTCGGCCGAGGAACTCGCGCAACGGCTCCAGCACCGCCGCCCGCGCCCGCGCCGCCAGGCCCATCGCCACCGGCGGCGCCGCCACCGAGGCCGGCTCGGCGGCCGCCAGCGTCAGCGGAATGCCGAGCGTCAGCAAGGCCGCAATGATCAGGAAAGATCCGCGCCAGCCCAGCCAGCCCGCCGCCGCAATGGCGCCCGCACCGGACACCAGCATGGCCACCCGATAACCCCAGACATACCCCGCAAGCGCGGCACCCTGCAGGCGCTGGGGGAACGTCTCGATGCGCCAGGCGTCGATGGCGATGTCCTGGGTGGCCGACAGGAACGCCACCAGCGCCGCCGCCGCCAACGTGCCCCCCAGCGGGCCGCCGCCGGACAACGCCAACACCGCCACCATACCGGCCAAGGCGGGCTGAATGGTCAGCAACCAACCCCGCCGGCGACCGAACCGATGCAGGCCGAACGGCGGACGCACCTGGTCGAGCAACGGCGCCCAGAGGAACTTCATCGTGTAGGCCAGGCCGATATTGGCGGTCAGCCCAATGGCAGCCAACGCGATCTGCCGCTCGGACAACCATTGGCGCAGCGTAAACCCGGACAACGACAACGGCAGCCCGGCCACGAACCCGAAACCGATCATCAACCACAACCGCCGGTCGGCGAGGGAAGGCCAGGGGCTTCGCTCCTGGACCCCACCAAGGGCCGAGGGGCCCCTGGACCCCATCACTTGGAGGGTCTTGGCGAGAGGGCGGCTAGGAGATGTCGATGCATCCCCTGGCCCCCCTCTCGCCAAGACCCTCTAAAACGACCGGGTTCCAAGGGCCTCCCGGCCCTTGGCGGGTCCAGGGCGGAGCCCTGGCCTTGCTTCACGGCGTCGCGGCCGCGGTGGCGACTTCTTGGGCGTGGCCGGCGACTTTCACATTGCGCCAGGCCTGGGCGATTTTTCCCTGGGCGTCGATCAGGAAGGTCGAGCGTTCGATGCCCATGTATTTGCGGCCGTACATGGATTTCTGCACCCACACCCCGTAGGCCTCGGCAGCGGTTTTGGATTCGTCGGAGGCCAGCGGGAAGGTGAGGTTGTATTTGGCGGCGAATTTCTCGATGGGCGGCATCGGGTCGGGGGAGACGCCGATGACTTGCAGGCCGAGCTTGCCGAGTTGCGGCAGGGCTTCCTGGAAGGCGCAGGCTTCCTTGGTGCAGCCCGAGGTGTCGGCCTTGGGGTAGAAATACAGGATGTAGGGTTTGCCCAGCAGGGCCGTGCTGCTGACGGTGCGGCCGCCGCTGGCCGGCAGCGTGAAGGCGGGGGCCGCGTCGCCCGGTTGAACGGTCATGTTCCGATTTCTCCCACTTGCCGCACGAACACCGCGCGGACTTCCCCGGCGAGCGTATCCAGGGTGGCACGCAGGGCGGCCAAGTCAACCGGCGCCGGCTCGGGGCCGATGGCGCCGACCGCGGCCAGCAGGGCCATCGCGGCCGACTCGGAGAGTTTCTCCGGCGGCGAGCGGCCGTAGGTGATGCGCAGCAGGCCCTGCACGGTGCGCCACACCAGGTCGGCGCGGATCAGCAGGTCGGCGTCCGGGCGCGGCAGCAGCATGGCGTCGCGCAGCGCGGCGAGGGCGTGGCGGATGGTGGGATGGGTGATTTCCGGGATGGCGGCGGCGTGCACGAGTTGCAGGGTCTGGGCGATGAACTCCACCTCGATCTGCCCGCCCGGCCGCAGCTTGACGTCCCACGGGCCGTCCGCCGGCAGGTCGCGCAGCAGGCGGGCGCGCATGGCGGCGGCGTCGGCGCGGATGCGCGCGGGCGCGCCGGCGTTGGCGATGCCGTCGCGGATGACCTGTTCGACGCCGGCGCGCAGCTTTGGCGGGCCGGCGACCACGCGGGCGCGGGTGAGCGCCATGCGTTCCCAGGTCCAGGCGCGGTTGGTTTCGGCGCCGGCGGCGTGGTAGCGCGCGAAGGAGGCGAGCGAGACCGCCACCGGGCCCTTGTTGCCGGACGGGCGCAGGCGCATGTCGACGGCGAACATCGGGCCGCCGGCGTCCGGCGCGGTCAGCGCGGCGACGTAGGCGTGCACCGCGCGGATGAACCACTGGCTGGCCGGCAGGCGCCGCGGGCCGGTGCTCTGGGTGACGTTGTCGGGGTGGTCGTAGACGAACAGCAGATCGAGGTCCGAGCCCGCCATCATTTCGCGCGAGCCGGCCTTGCCGAGCAGCACCACCGCCATGCCGCCGCCGCGCACCCGGCCGAAGCGGGCGGTGAAGTCGTCGAGCACGCGTTTCAGCAGGGCGGCCAGGGCGGCGTCGGCGACCATGGAGCGTGCCTCGCCGGCGGCGTTGGCGTCGATGCGCCCCTCCATGGTGGCGACTGAGGTGGAGAAATCCACGCCGCGGACGGTGGAGCGGATGATGTCGATGGCTTCTTCCAGGTCGCGCGCATCGGCCAGCCGGGCGCGCAGGGTGCGGGCGACGTCGTGCGATTCGTCCGGCCGCAGCAGGCCCTCCAGCGCTTCCGGCGTGCGCGCCAGGTAGTCGGCCAGCGACGGCGCGGCGCCGAGCACGCCGGCGACGCGGTCGAGCAGCGCCGGGTTGCGCTGGAACAGCGAGAGCAACTGCACGCCGGTGGGCAGTTGGCCGAGGAAGGCGTCGAAGCGGGCGAAGGCGGTGTCGGGCTGGGCCTGCCGGGCGAGCGCTTCCAGCAGCCCGGGCAGCACGGTGCGCAGCAGCTCGCGGGCGCGTTGCGAGCGCATGGCCCGCACGCGGCCCGCCCGCCAGGCGCGCACCGCCTCGACCACATGGCCGGGGTCGGCGTAACGCATGGCGGCGAGGGCCGCGGTGGTGGCCGGCGCCGGCTCGCCGGTGCCGCTGAAGTCGAGCGACGCCGAGGAGCCGTCTTCGTAAGGATCGCGCACGCCTTCGAACATTTCCAGGTAGCGGGTCTGCACGCGGGTCACGTGGCGCAGCAGTTCGGCGGCGAAGGCGGCGGCGTCGGGGAAGCCCATGAAGATGGCGAAGGCTTCCAGCTGGTCGCGTTTTTCGGGCAGCACGTGGGTCTGCCGGTCGGCCACCATCTGCAGCCGGTGCTCGACGCCGCGCAGGAAGCGGTAGGCGGCGGCGAGTTCGACGGCGGTGGCGCGCGGCAGGTGGCCGGCGCGGGCCAGCAGCGCCAGCGCGTCAAGCGTGCGCTGGCTGCGCAGCGCCGGGTCGTGGCCGCCCCACACGAGTTGCAGGGTCTGCGTCAGGAACTCGATTTCGCGAATGCCGCCCTGGCCGAGCTTGACGTTGTGGCCGGCGATGCGCGCGGGCGCGTCCTCCTGGGTGCCCAGCCCGGTGCCCTTGTGGGTGTCGATGCGCCGCTTCATGGCGTGGATGTCGGCCAGCGCGGCGAAGTCGAGGTAGCGGCGCCAGACGAAGGGGCGGATGGCGTCGAGGAATTCGGCGCCCAGCGCGAGGTCGCCGGCCACCGGGCGCGCCTTCAGCATGGCCGCGCGTTCCCAGTTCTGCCCCATGCTTTCGTAGTAGGCGATGGCCGCGGGCAGGGCGATGCAGGGCGGGGTGGCGGGCGGGTCCGGGCGCAGCCTGAGGTCGGTGCGGAAAACGTAGCCGCCGGTGTCGCGCGCCTCCATCAGAGACACAAGACCGCGGGCCATCCGGGTGTAGAAGGCACCCGGGGAATCGCCGTGATAGACACCCGATTCGGGGTCGTGCAGCAGGATGAGGTCGATATCGCTGGAATAGTTCAGTTCGCGCGCGCCGAGCTTGCCCATGCCGAGCACGACGAAGCCGCTGGCGCGTTCGGGGGTGTCGGGGAAGGGCAGGCGCAGTTCGCCGGCGGCGTGGCCGGCGCGCAGCAGGTGCGCGACCGCGGCGTGCAGGGCCGCCTCGGCCAGGTCCGACAGCGCTTCGGTGACCTGGATGAGGTCCCACAGCTGGCCGAGATCGGCGAGCGCGGTCACCAGGGCGACCACCCGCTTGGCGGCACGCAGGGTGGCGGCCAGCCTGGCGTGCGGCAGGCCGGGCGGGCAGGCGGCGATGGCGGCCATCGCCCGTTGCACCGGCACCACCGGCCCGGAGCGCGCGAACAGGCGCAGCGCCGCGGCCTCGCTCACGGCCAGGTCGGCGAGGAAGGGGCTGTTGCCGCCCAGGCAGCGCAGCATGGCGCCGCCGGCCGGCTCGGCGGCGAGGCGCGCCTCGGCCCGGCCGAGGGCCGCGAAGCGTTCCAGCAGCCGATCGGCGGCGGCGGCATCGGCTGGAGCCGGCCAGTCCGTCGGCAGACGGAACCTGGGCGCAGGAGGCGGCGTGGTCATGCAGCCGTAGGCTGGTCGTGAGCGGCAGGGCAGGTCAAGCCGTGCGTCGCATGTTTGGCCATGCCATGGACCATTGCGGCCGTACGGTGCACCGGCTGCTGCAGGTGGTGATCGCGGTGACGATCATTGCGGCGGCGCTTGGCGGGGCGCTGGCCTGGCGGCTGGCGCAGGGGCCGCTGGAGATCGGCTGGCTGACGCGCCGGCTGGAAGCGGCGGCGAATGCCCCCGGCGGGCCGCCGGCGCTGGTGATCGGCAGCGCGGCGCTGGCCTGGGAAGGGTTCACGCGCGGCGTCGGCGAGCCGCTCGACATCCGCCTGACCGGGGTGGCGCTGCGCGATGCCGCCGGCGCGCCGATTGCCGAAATTCCGCGCGCCGAGGTGTCGCTGTCCGCCGGCTGGCTGGTACTGGGGCGCATCGTGCCGCGCGAGCTCTCCCTGGAGGGCGTGCGGCTGCGCGCCCAGCGCGCCGAGGACGGGCGCGTCAGCGTCGACCTGGGCCGCCAGGCCGAGGATGCCGGCGAGCCCGGCAGCCTGCCGGCCGGCGAACGGGGCGTGCTGGCGGCGCTGCTGCAGGAGCTGGCCCGGCCGACCGCGACCTCCGCCGAGGCGGACAGCTCGCTGTGGTCGCAGCTCAGGCGTGTGCGCATCCACGATGCTGCCCTGGTGGTGGACGACCGCCAGCTCGGCGCGTCGTGGCGGGCCAGCCAGGTCGGGCTCGACGTGGTCCGCGGCGCCAGCGGCGGGGCCGAGGCCACCGCCGAAATGGCGCTGACGCTGGGCGATGAGCGCGTGCAGGTCACCGCCAGCGCGAGCCTGCCGCCCGGCGGCACCAATGCCGCCGTGGAGGCGCGCATGAGCCCGGTCAGCCCGGCGCGGCTGGCGGCGCTGGCCCCCGGGCTGGCCGTGTTGCGGGCGGTGCAGGCGCCGCTGGCGCTGTCGGCCACCGCCACGGTGGGCGCGGACATCAATCCCCGGCAGGTGAAACTGCAGGCGCGGCTGGGCGCCGGGCGCCTGCTGGTGGGAAAGGGCAGCATGCCGCTGGTCAGTGCGCTGGTGGAGGTGGAAGGCACGCCCGCCGCCGCGATGCTGTGGGTGCGGCAGTTGGAGCTGGCGCCGCGGCCGGACGGTCCGCGCACCGTGCTGCGCGGCAGCATCAAGGCGACGCGCGCCGACGGGCGGCTGGACGCCACCATTGCCGGCACGCTCGACCAGGCCGCGTTCGCGGACCTGGCGGAGTTGTGGCCGGTCGGGGTCGGCGGGCCGGGCACGCGCCCCTGGATCATCGAGAACATGACCAGCGGGGTGGCCCGCAACGGCCATTTCGAGCTGCGCCTGACCGGGACCGAGGACCTGTCGGACGTTACCGTCACCAGCCTGGCCGGCGGCCTTGACGGGCAGGACCTGACCGTGCACTGGCTGCGTCCGGTACCGCCGCTGGAACATGGTAACGCCAGGCTGACCTTCCTGTCGCCCGACGAGCTGGAAATCGCGGTGACCAGCGGCCGGCAGGCCGGCGGCGCGCTTGCCGTGCAGTCCGGCCGGCTGCTGATCACCGGGCTCACGGTGCGCGACCAGTTCATGACCATCGAGGCCGACCTCGCCGGACCCGTTGCCGACTTGCTGACGGTGCTCAAGCATCCGCGCCTGCAGATGCTCGACCGCCGGCCGATCGAGATGCGCGACCCGGCGGGCACGGTGGCGGGGCGGCTGACCATCACGCGGCTGCCGCTGGAGTTCAAGGTGACGCTCGACGACGTGCATATCCGCACCACCGGCAAGCTGACCCGGCTGCATCTCGGGGCGATCGCGGCGGGGCGCGACCTTGACCAGGGCACACTGGATTTCGAGGCCAACAACGACGGGCTGAAGCTGCGCGGCAACGCGCAGCTCGGGGGCATCGCCGCGCAGATGCAGGTGGACATGGATTTTCGCGACGGCGGCCCGGCGCAGGTGCTGGAGAAGGTGGGCGTGACCGGCACGGCCACCGCCGCCCAGCTCGACGCCGCTGGCTTGCCCACCGGCGGCCTGCTGGACGGCCCGGCGGCGCTGCAGGCCGCCTACCAGATCCGCCGCGACGGGCGCGGCGAGATTGCGGTGCACGGCGACCTGGGCCGCGCCGTGCTGGCGGTGCCGCGGCTGAACTTCCGCAAGCCGGCCGGCCAGCCGGCAAGCGCCGACATCCACGTGGCGCTGGACCACGACCACATCGCCGGCATCGACAAGCTGCGCCTCGACGGCGAGGGAATCGCGGTGGCGGGGCGCGTCGCCTATGGCGGCGGCAGCGCGCGGGCCGTCCGCCTGGACCGCTTCCACCTGGGGGAAGCGACCGACGCCAGCGGCGATGTGCAACTGCCGGCGCAGCCCGGCGCGCCCTGGGTGGCCACCCTCGCCGGGCGCAGCATCGACGCCTCGGCCGAGTTTCGCCACGGCGACGCGAAGGACAGGCGGGCCGCCGACGAGCCGGACCGGACTGGTCCGCCGTGGCGCGTGAATGTGCATTTCGACCGCGTCGTGCTGGGGGAGGCGGAACGGGTGCTGAACGGGGTTGCCGGCAACATCGAAAGCGACGGGGTGGTGATCCGGCGCGGCAAGTTGAGCGGAGCGACCGGTGCCGGCGCCGCCTTCCAGCTGGAGATCGCGCCGGCAGCGGGGGGCCGCACGCTGAGCGGCAGCGCGGCGGATGCCGGCCGGCTGCTGCATGCCTTCGGGCTGGTGGACAACATGAACGGCGGCCGGCTCACCCTGCAAGGCAGGTATGACGACCGCGCGCCCGGCCATCCGCTGCAGGGCAGCGCGGAGATTGCCGATTTCCGCATGCGCAACGCCCCGGCGCTGGCCAAGCTGCTGCAGGCCATGACGCTGTATGGGCTGGTCGAGGTGCTGCAGGGGTCGGGACTGGGGTTCAACCGCCTGATCGCCCCGTTCCGGCTGTCGCGCGACGTGCTGGAACTGGCCGATGCGCGCGCCTTCAGCGCCTCGCTGGGGATGACGGCGAAGGGGCGCATTGACCTGGCGCGCAACGGCATCGCGGTCGAGGGCACTATCGTGCCGGCGTACTTTTTCAACACGCTGCTCGGCGAGATCCCGCTGGTCGGCCGGCTGTTCAGCCCGGAGCGGGGCGGGGGCCTGTTCGCCGCCACCTATTCTCTGCGCGGTTCGCTCGATGACCCCGCCGTGGTGGTCAACCCGCTGGCGGCGCTGACGCCCGGCTTCCTGCGCGGGCTGTTCGGCATTTTCGACAAGCCATCCAGCCCTTCCGTGTCGCCGCCGAGCGGGCAGCAGCAGGGCGGGTCGGGGAATTGAGCGAGGCGGTGCGGCACGGGCTGCGGCTGGCGCAACCGGCGCCGGGACTCAACCATGTCATCGCCTATGGGCAGTCGCTGGCGATGGGCTGGGAAGGCTGGCCGGCGCTGTCGGTGCTGCCGCGCGGCGACGCGCTCATGCTGGGGCGCAGCGTGCGGCCGCAGAGCGAGAGCGCGGCGCAATGGGTGCCGGTGGGCGATGCGGCGCTGCACCCGCTGGCGGCCACCGTGCAGGACCTTGGCAGCGGCGCGCTGCTGAGCGAGCAGCAGGTGGCGGGGTTGCCGCCCGACAGCCTGGCGCTGGGCGAGACGGCGCTGGAGGGGGCGATCGCCGGCTACCGCGGCGGCTGGCCGGGCGATGCCGCGGCGTCGGCCCGGCTGCTCGCCAGCGCCTGCGGGGTCGGCGGGCGCACGCTGGAGGCGCTGTCGCGCGGGGCGGCGCCGGAGCTGTTCAACCGGCTGTGCGACTGCGCCGCGCTGGCGCGCCGGGTGGCGGGCGAGGCGGGGCTGCCCTACCAG